>NZ_JBHSNQ010000081.1:0-74632 GCF_042655065.1 Ureibacillus suwonensis | reverse complement strand
GCACTTTCACACCATCTATCCGCCTCATTTACTCGATATGACCTTCGACAGAAAGAGCTTTGTTTTGTTTTGCAAACTCACTCAATCATACCTAGCCTTATATGAGGTTCGTGTTCCTCGGACCGGTATTTTGCCTCCAGCTTCCTTCAGATTCCGCGTCACCACGGACACCCTTGCGTTGAGCTAACCTCTACTTCTGTCTTCGGGGTTCGGGACTTACACCCTATAGTTCATGTACATGCCGGGCGCACAAAAAGAGCGAAAGGGACTATCCCCCATTCGCTCTTTTTGTTTGAACAAGTAATTGAGGAAGGTTTGCTTCGACTATGTTGTGATGAGATGGAAATCGGTCATATTTGCGCTAAGTCAATTTTTTGGGCTTCCCGGCAATGGGATATCCGCCAAAATTGGAGGATTTTCCGCCATTCTTCAGTGCTTTTCCGCCAAAGTTATGAATTTATCCGCCAAGCCAATTTTTTTGTCTTCTCGGCAATGGGATATCCGCCAAAATCGGAGGTATTTCCGCCATTCTTCAGTGCTTTTCCGCCAAAGTTATGAATTTATCCGCCGAGCCATCATTTTAGGCTCCCCGGCAATGGGATATCCGCCAAAATCGGAGGTATTTCCGCCATTTTGCATTGGTTTTCCGCCAAAGTTGCAAATTTATCCGCCGAGCCAATTTTTTTGTCTTCTCGGCAATAGGATATCCGCCAAAATTGGAGGATTTTCCGCCGTTTTGCAGTGCTTTTCCGCCAAAGTTGCAAATTTATCCGCCGAGCCAATTATTTTAGGCTTCCCGGCATTGTAATATCCGCCAAAATCAGTCGAATATCCGCCATTCTGCAGTGCTTTTCCTCCAAAGTTATGAATTTATCCGCCGAGCCAATTATTTTAGGCTTCCCGGCATTGTAATATCCGCCATAATCGGGCATTTTTCCGCCGTTTTGCATTGGTTTTCCGCCAAAATTATGAATTTATCCGCCAAGCCCATTTTTTTGTCTTCTCGGTAATGGGATATCCGCCAAAATCGGGCGTATTTTCGCCGTTTTGCATTGGTTTTCCGCCAAAGTTATGAATTTATCCGCCGAGCCAATTTTTTTGTCTTCTCGGCAATAGGATATCCGCCAAAATTGGGCGTATTTCCGCCATTCTGCAGTGCTTTTCCGCCAAAGTTATGAATTTATCCGCCGAGCCAATTATTTTAGGCTTCCCGGCATTGTAATATCCGCCAAAATCAGTCGAATATCCGCCATTCTGCAGTGCTTTTCCGCCAAAGTTGCAAATTTATCCGCCGAGCCAATTATTTTAAGCTTCCCGCATTGGGATATCAGCCAAGTTAAAGAACTTATCCGCCATCTAAAAAAAACTCCAAATACGCACATTCAGCCAAATCAATACTGTTCCATCATCGCTTCCACCACTTTGTCAATGTCTTTGATTTTATTTTTCTGTTGATTCTGGGTCATCACGGCAAAGGCATACATTTTCCCGCTTTTGGCCTTCACGTATCCCGCCAAGGTATACACTCCGGATATATGCCCTGTTTTGGCAAATACACGGCCTTTCAAATGATCATCCAAGTACCGTTCCCTCAATGATCCCCCGATCTCCCGTTTCTTTTCCCCTCCAACAGGCAAGCTGCTGAAAAAGATGGGGAAATAGGGTTCGTGGCGGACTATTACTAATAAATTGGTCAACTCATTGGCCGTAGTCCGGTTTTTGTAGGAAATGCCCGAACCATCTTCCAACTGCCAAAATTCCATATTTAATCCAATTTGTTCCCCATAGTACCGGATCACGTTTAATCCGCTTTTAAAATCCCCGTGTCCGTAAACCGTTTGCCCCATTGTTTTGACTAAAATATCCGCAATGCTGTTGTTGCTCAATTTCAGAAAAGGATGGACAAGAACTTCCAATGGCAAGGAATGTTTTGTATAAAGCAAGACGGCATTTTTCGGTACCGCTTTTCTTTCAATGGCCGTATCATAAAATGAAACACCCTCTTCTTCCAACGTTTTCTTGAATGCAATAAGCGTATTAAGGGTTGGATCATATAAGGTCACCCAATCTTTATGGGGCTCTCCAACAGGAATATTACCTGAAATGACAACCTCATTGGATCGGTGTTTCCGGATGATTTCAATGGTATTTTTTTCATTTGAAGCAACCGTCTTTGCCTGGTTGATGAAAATCATGCCGCAATCATTTGGCTCAAATTCAATCATCGGTTTGTTCCCGATTTCCGTCGGTTTGACATGAACAATCATGGTACCGGCGTCAAAATCCTGATCCGGCGACATCGTCAAAGCGCTGATCCGCGGTGCGTAATAATAGCTTTCATCGTCTTTTGCAATCCCTGGAGAAAGGGCCGCACCTTGAAAATGCAAATCATCGCCATATAGATTACCCCGTATGGAATGAACTCCTAATACCTTCAATATATCTGCAATTTGCAAAAAATTGTTCTTTTGAAAAGTGGGATCGCCGCGTCCTTTAAAATAAAGATTGCCCACCAGCTCACCGTTCTCGATTTTGCCATCGGTGTACACATCTGTTTGAAAACGGTGCTGTTCCCCCAATGTATGCAATGCGCTTGCAGCCGTCAGCAATTTCAATGTGGAAGCCGGTTTCATCCCGACATCCCCATTTTTTTCATACACTATTTCACCGGTTTCCGGATCCCTGATGGACACGCTTATATTATCCGTGCCCAAATATTGCTGGATTGTTTCGTTCAGGGACTTTGCCTGAATGGGATGAACATAGCAAAACATAAATAGAACTGTAATTAAAGCCGTATATCTTTTAATCATGCCAGCCACCTTCAAAAAAATCATTTGCATTTTAGTATGGCTGGTTTGCCTTCTTTTATATTGAAAATTGACTAAAGAAAAGAATCCATAATAGCCATTCTTTAAGGGAAAATAGTCAAATTGGCGAACTTAATTGCCAAAGATGAAAAAACGCCATGCAAAAAGGCCGATAATAGTCAAACCCGTGAGCATAATAGCCATTCCCCGATGAATATTAGTCAAAGGATTCAATTTATTAGCCAATCTCTAAAAACATGCCGCCCCAAAAGCCAATAATAGTCAAACTCCGAAACATAATAGCCCCGATGTATATTAGTCAAATGAATCAATATATTCGCCAAACCTCAATCAAAAAAAGAGCGAGGTGTTTTCCTCGCTCTCAGCCGCGCAATGCGTCAATCCATTCCGGATGGAAATCCCCGGTTTTCAGCATTTCAATTTCTTCTTTATATGGCGGCTTTTTATTTTTCGAATCAGAACCGACCCAAGGCGTTTCAAGAATTTTTGGGATGTCTTTGAACACTTCATGATGGACGATGTAGTTGAGCGCATCAAATCCGATATGGCCAAAGCCCAGATTCTCGTGGCGGTCTTTTCTTGCCCCGCGCTCGTTTTTGCTGTCGTTGATATGTACGACTTTGATGCGGTCGAGGCCGATGATTTTATCGAATTCCTCCAACACGCCATCGAAATCTTCCACGATATTGTAACCGGCATCGTGGGTATGGCATGTATCAAAGCAGACGGAAAGACGCTCGTTGTTCGTCACGCCGTCGATGATTTGCGCCAGTTCCTCAAAAGTTTTACCGCATTCGGAACCTTTCCCCGCCATCGTTTCCAATGCAATTTGCACGTTGGAATCCACGGAGAGCACTTCATTCAGCCCTTCGATGATTTTTTTGATGCCCTTTTCTTCCCCTTCCCCCACATGGGAACCTGGATGGAGAACGATTTGTGTGGCACCGATCGCTTCCGTGCGCTCAATTTCTTTTTGCAAAAATTCCACACCCAAAGCAAAGACTTCCGGTTTTACCGTATTGGCAATGTTGATGATGTAAGGGGCATGGACCACAATGTCGGAAATGCCGTGTTCCTTCATATGTTGCAAGCCCGCTTCGATATTCAATTCTTCAATGGCTTTTCTTCTCGTATTTTGAGGGGCCCCTGTATAAATCATGAAGGTTGTTGCCCCGTAGGATGCCGCTTCTTCACTGGCGGCAAGCAGCATTTTCTTGCCGCTCATGGATACGTGTGAACCGATTAACATTCTCCTTTTCCCTCTTTCTACCGCTTACTCTTCTTCAATTTCTTCTTGATTTTCTGCATTTCCTTCTGCATCGCTTTTTTATAACCCGGCTTCACTTTTTTCGGTTTTCGCACCAGCGCTTTTGCGACTTTGTCCAATTCATCTTCCTGCTTTACGCGTTTTTTGCGGGCTTGACGGTCTTTTAATTCAATCCATTCCCCATCCTTCACGTCGCGATGTTTAAATGGAATGCCCAATTTTTCATCAATGCGGTCCAAAGCATCTTCATCATCCGGACCATACAGGGTGATGGCTGTTCCCTCCAGACCCGCGCGCGCTGTTCGTCCGACGCGGTGGACGAAAAACTCCAAGTCTTCAGGAATTTCATAATTGATTACGTGGGAAACGCCTTCGATATCAATGCCCCGGGCTGCCAAATCCGTTGCGACAATGTACTGGAATTCCAAGTCGCGGATTTGCTTCATCATTTTCTTGCGTTCCCTTGGCGTCAAATCCCCATGAATTTCCCCTGTGCGGATGCCGTTTTCCGATAGGAAGCTTGCCACTTCATCCGCCGTTTTTCTCGTATTGCAGAAGATGAGGCATAAAAACGGATTGATAGTCTTGCAAACTTCCAGCAGTTTGTCCGACCGGTTTTTGGATCGGATCGGCACAAGGAAAAATTCTATCCCTTCCGCCACCGGTTTCCGGTCATTGATTTTGATGTGCGCTGGGGATTCCATATATTTATTGAGGAATGGCTGCAACTTGACGGGGATGGTCGCTGAGAAAACGTACATTTCCAGCTTTTCCGGCATGCGCGCCGCAAAACCGTCGATTTCTTCAATGAATCCCATGTCGAAAGCCAAGTCCGCTTCATCCACCACCAAAATTGGCGCTTTGTGGACAAGAAGGGCATTTTCCTTCACCAAATCATGAATTCGTCCAGGCGTTCCGACAACGATGTGGGGTTGGTTTTTCAGCTTTTCCATCAATCGTTGCTTGTCCGTGCCGCCAATCAGCAATTTCGCCGTAATTTCCGTGCCTTCGATAATTTCTTTCAATCGTTCATATATTTGAGTCGCCAATTCCCTCGTCGGCGAAGTGATCACCGCTTGCACTTCCTGTTTGCCCGTATCGATTCTTTGGACAATCGGCAATAAGAAGGCATGGGTTTTCCCGGTCCCTGTGTGGGCTTGCCCAATGGCGCTTTTCCCTTCCAGAATCAACGGAATCATTTCTTTCTGAATCGGAGTTGGTTCTTTAAAGCCGAGCTTTTGAATGGCATCCATAATAAATGGTTTGAATTGAAATTCTGTAAAGTTCGACATGTTTCGTCCCTCCTAACATAAGTTATATTGTAACATCACCCTATGTCATAGAACAATGATTACAGCTTTTGCGTGCGGATTTTATCAATTGCCGCCTTTCCAAACTGGAATATAAAAAGACGACTCATAATATAATGTCTAGTACTAAACATTTCTGGAATGCGGGATAACAAGAGAAAGATCAGTATTGGAAAGGAGGAAGGAACATATTCCAAAGTCTGCAAAAAGAGATTATCGTCATTGAAATATCTGGCGGAAAACACTTAAACGGCTCCGTTGTCGATTCCAGTGATGAACTCATCGTGTTATATGATGGGAATAAATTTGTCTATATACCATTTGAACATATCCAATCATTCTATAAAGATTTCGAAAACGAAAATAATATTCAAACTCCATCAGAAATCCCGGCATTTATTTCGCGGGTCAACCAAAATTTGACACTAAAAAATATACTCACATTGGCGAAGGGCATCCACGTGGAAATCATGGTCGCCAAAAACGAACCCCTGCATGGTGTGATCACAACCATCAAAGACGACTATTTTGTATTCGAGTCGCCTGTTTACAAAAGGATGTACATTGCCCAGTACCATTTGAAATGGCTGATACCACATTTGAACCAATTACCTTATGGCCTTAGCGAGAAAGAATTTCAGCATTTCGCATCGGCAAACGATGAAACCTTTCAAAGCACTTTCGTTTCCCAGCTTGCTGAATTGAAAAATCAAATGGCTATATTGAATTTGGGGAAAGATTTTTCCCACATCGGGAAAGTCATCAATGTAAACAATCAGTTGATCAGTATAGAAAACGGAAAATCGAAACTCACTTATTTTAATCTCTCCCACATTCAAACCCTTCAACTAGTTTAATGGAAAAAAGGCTTTCAAGAAAGTTCTTTACCTTCTTAAAAGCCTTTTTCTTATTAGTGGGCTTCCAATTTGTGCTGTTTCAATTCTTCGTATTTCGCCACATCAAATTCTTTTTCCGATTTTGAAATCACGACCGCTGATAACGCATTCCCTATCAAATTCGTCACGGAACGGGCTTCTGACATAAAGCGGTCCACACCGATCAACAGGGCGATCCCTTCAATCGGAATCATCGGGAATGCCGCGAGTGTCGCCGCAAGTGTGATAAATCCGGAGCCCGTCACCCCGGCAGCCCCTTTGGACGTAATCATCAACACGGCCAGGATGGTAACAATTTGTACCCATGTTAAATGAATGCCATAAGCTTGCGCGATAAATAAAGTTGCCATCGACAAATAGATCGCTGTTCCATCCAGGTTGAAGGAGTAGCCGGTTGGAACGACCAATCCGACTGTTTGTTTGGAACAACCAAATTGTTCCAACTTTCTGATCAAAGACGGCAATGCCGATTCAGATGAAGATGTCCCGATGACGATGAAGATTTCTTCTTTGATATAGGCAATAAATTTTAAGATATTGATGCCATAAAATCTGGCGATGGAACCTAAAATGAACACGATAAATATAAACATGGTCGTATAAACGGAAACCATTAAAAGCCCCAAGTTTGCCAAAGACTTGATTCCGAAGTTGCCGATCGTATAGGCCATTGCACCAAATGCCCCAATCGGTGAAAAGATCATCACCATGCCGACAATTTTGAAAAAGATTTCTGAAACGTTTTCAAAAAAGGTAATCACAGGTTTCGCCCGCTCTCCGACAGCCGCCGCCGCAAGTCCAAACAACACCGCCGCAAACAACGTCGGCAATAATTCGCCATTGGCCAATGCCCCTACAAAGTTGTCAGGTATAATACTGGAAATAAAATGGGCAAGCCCATGCTCCGATTCGGAAGCCGCCGAAGTGTATTTTGAAATGTCGGCATTTCCTGCAGCAGAGGTATCCAATCCTTTACCTGGTTGAATGACTAGTGCAACGATGATTCCAATGGCAAGGGCAATAGTGGAAACGATTTCAAAATAGATCAGCGCTTTGCCGCCGATTTTTCCGACCTTCTTTACATCCCCCATGCTGCCGATTCCAACGACCACCGTCAAAAAGATGATTGGGGCAATCAACATCTTGATCAATTTAATGAATAAATCCGCAAGTATCTTCAACTTTGCCCCAAATTCAGGCCAAACCGCCCCTACAATAATCCCCAAGATGATTGCTATAATCACTTGAACTGTAAGATTTTTCAATATTTTCATATCATCATCCCCGTCAAAAATTGATTTGTTGTTATGCTTGAATCTATAATAATAAAAATTATTTGAAAATTAGTTTTTCGTTTATAAAGGTTATTTCGTTTGTTTTGTTCATTATCCGGAAGAATCCTTAAAAACCCTGATGTTTCAAGGGTTTGCGTGTTATATGACTGATCTTTAAAGCAATTCTTTTGTTATATAACAAAAATAAAAAAGGTCCCCTTTTTCAAGGAAACCTTCATTTTGTTCATTTTGTTCAATTTCAAAAATCTTCCACTTTATCGATATCTTGCAGAAGCAGATTGAAATATGTGCCATTCACCTTTTGATTAAAGTATTCGTAAAGGGGGCTGACAGATTGCATCCATTGCTTTTTATTTTGTTCATTCAATTGGATTATTTCCACATTCGGTTCTTTATAAAGCTTCTCCAAAAATTCCCCGTTGATCCGTTCAGCCAACTCAAATTGCCATTCTTGCATTTCTTCCAATGATTCGATGATGATTTGTTGATCCTCTTCCGTTAAACTATTCCAAAAATTTTCATTCATCATCACCGCATAGGCCATGATGCCATGATTGGAAAGGGTGATGTGATTTTCCATTGTATAAAATTTTTTCGAATAAATATTCGAAATCGTGTTTTCCTGGGCATCAATCAACTGGTTTTGAATTTCATAATAGACATCATCAAAATTTAAAGGGATCGGCTCCGCATTTAGCTTGCGATATTGTTCTTTAATGATATCGCTGCCCATCGTCCGGATCTGTTTCCCTTTGAAATCTTCCGCACGGATAATCGGTTGGTTGGAAGAGATTTGCTTGAATCCGTTGCTCCAAAAAGTGAGCCCTTTGATATGAAGCTTTGACAATTCTTCCAACAGCTTGCCGCTCAACTCCCCGGTCAAAACGGCCTTCAACTGTTCGTTGGTTTCGATGACAAAGGGCAAATCCAGCACCTGCCAACTTGGCAAACGTTCGGTCATTTTGGAAGTGGTCGGGGCGATCATTTGCACTTCATTATCCAACAAGGCTTCCAATTCATCATAATCGCTGTACAACATGCCGTCAGGATACACTTTCACCATGATCCGGCCCCCGCTTTTTTCTTCCACCAGTTCCGCAAACTTTTTGGCCGCCATCCCTTTTGGCGTATTTTCCGCCACAACATGGCTGAAATTGATGATGATTTGATCATCCAATCCCACTTGTTCATCATCATAGGCTATTTTTTCTTTTGAAAATGCCCCTTGCTGATATGCGATCAATCCTATGACAAACAGAATCGTCAAAACTGCGCTACCCACAAAATATTTCATACGTTTCACCATAGCCACTGTAATATAATATGATTATAGCCATTATGGCAAAAATGCGTTCGGAGGGCAATGAATTGAAAAGAAGAAAATTATCAATGAATTCGAAAATCATGTTCCTCACCTTTTTCATTATTGCCTTCTCCTTTTTTATTGCGGGCAGTTTTGTCCTTGGTAGTATGATAAAGGAAAGGGAAAAAGAAATTGGGCAAAGGGCCATGCTCGTTGCAAGAACGGTGGCCAATCTGCCCGAATTGAAAACCTCTCTCCAAAACGAAAACTTCGGTGAGGCGTCAAAGAAAATTAATCAAATCGTTGACGAAATCCGCACCATTAACCGCGCGGAGTATATTGTTGTGATGGATATGAACCGGATCAAATATTCCCATCCGTCCAAAAATCAAATCGGACAAATAAGCAAGTCCACCGATATCAATGCAGCCTTTGCGGAACATTATTATCTTTCAAAGGCAAAAGGTGAAAAAGGAATCATGTTGCGGGCATTTGTTCCGATCATGGATGAAAATAAACAAATTGGCGTAACAGTGGTCGGTTACTCGCTGCCCACTTTCTCAGACTTTTTTTCTGAGTATTCAAATGAGATTTTAATCACTTTTGCCCTGTCAATGTTGTTTAGCGCATTTGGAGCGAAAGCCCTTGGCATGCATATCAAAAAACAAATTTTTGGACTTGAACCCCATGAAATTGCAAAACTCTATGTGGAGCGGACGGAAACCTTCAATTCCATGCATGACGGAATCATTGCCATCGACCAGGATTTGAAGATCACCATTTTTAATCAAAAGGCTTGCGAAATCTTGGGCGTGGATCTGGAACCTTCCCAATGCATCGGAAAAAGGATCGAAGACGTGATTCCTGACACAAGGCTGCCGGAAATTGTGTATTCCAAAAAACCGGTGTATGACCAGGAAATTTTTGTGAACAACCACAGCATTTTAAGCAACCGCATCCCCATTTCCGTAGATGGGCAAGTGGTGGGAGCCGTGGCGGTATTCAAAGACTTGACGGCCTTCAAAAAAATGGCGGAAGAATTGACGGGCGTCAAAGCTTATGTACAAGCATTGCGTGTCCAAACCCATGAATACAAAAACAAACTCCATACCATTGCGGGGCTGTTGCATTTAGGACGGACAAAACAAGCGCTCGAATACTTATCTCAAGTATCGAGCCACCATGATAATGTCACAAAATTTCTGAATGAACGGATTTATAATGAGAATATCTCCGGCCTATTGTTAGGCAAAATCATCCGTGGACAGGAATTGGGGATCAGGGTTACCATCGATAAAGAAAGCCGTTTTACCAGATTTCCTGAAAAGCTGGATTATCATGATTTTGTGGTATTATTGGGCAATTTGATTGAAAACGCCTTTGATGCGTTGATCATGGCCAATAAAGACGAAAAAGAAATCCACATTTCAATCGATGACCGGGATGAAGTCCTCGCGATCGAAGTGAGTGACAACGGCATCGGCATGACGGAAGAAGTGAAGTCGCAAATTTTTGAAAGAGGTTTTTCTACAAAAGAAAAAGAAAATCGTGGAATCGGGTTGTACCTGGTGAAAGAAATTGTGAAAAAAGGAAATGGTGTCATCGAAGTGTACAGCGAACCTGACAAAGGAACCACATTCTTGATATCATTCAATTTTTAGGAGGATTTCATGGCAATTAAAGTGTTATTGATCGAAGACGATCCAATGGTTAGGGAAGTCAATCGGCAATTTATTGAAAAAGTGGAAGACTTTGAAGTCATTGCCATGTGCAAAAATGGCGTCGAAGGTTTTCAAAAAATCCTGGAATGTAAACCGGATTTGGTATTCATGGATATATTCATGCCCGAACAGGACGGACTCTCCACTTTAAGAAAAATCCGGTCGGAAAATTTGCCTGTGGATTGTATTGCCGTCACAGCGGCGAATGATTTGCAAACCATTCAGCAAATTTTGCACTTGGGCGTGTACGACTATATTATGAAACCCTTCACCTTCGAACGGATGCAGCAAACGTTGTTGAATTATAAAAAGTTTAAACATGTCAGTGCCGAAACACGGATTTTGAATCAGGAAGAGTTGGACAACCTTATTCATCCCCATGGGAACATGGAAAACCGGGAAACAAAGAGCGGCCATTTGCCCGAGGAACTTCCGAAGGGGTTCAACCGTTCAACGCTCAATAAAGTCCTCCACTATCTGAAAGAAGCAGAAAAAGGGGCCTCCGCCGATGATGTGGCGGCAGCCATCGGGGTGGCAAGAGTCACGGCAAGACGGTATCTGGATTTTTTGGAAAAGCAAAATATGGTGAGTGTCGATGTGCATTATGGCGGCATCGGAAGACCCATCAACCAATACTTTATTCAGAAGGATAATTGAGCATAAAAATAAAGGATTTTATATATTAGAGTCCGCTAATATATAAAATCCTTTTATATTTTCTCCCATTATTCTTCGGGCAGAATTTTCTTCACCGGTTTCGGCTCTTTGATTTTCGGAAGGATTTTATCAAGGGTCACTGTGCGTTTAATTTCATGGGTCGATGGGTCGTTTTTGTCGAACTTCTCCAAAAATGCAATGACTTCCTTGACAATCGGCGTTGGTGTGGAAGCTCCTGCCGTCACCGCCACCTTCTCCGCATCCATTAACCATTCGATTTTCAATTCGGATAGATCGGCGATTCGGTATGCGGGTGTTCCCGCAATTTCTTCCGACACTTGTTTTAACCGGTTAGTATTGTTGGAGCGGGGATCGCCGACAACGATGACGACATCCGCTTCTTTTGCCTGCTGTGCGACCGCTTCCTGCCGCACTTGAGTGGCCATGCAGATTTCTTTATGTTCCTCGACATGAGGATATTTTTCTTTGATGTAATCCATCAAATGTTTAACATCCCATTGGCTCATCGTTGTTTGATTTGTCACAAGGAGTTTATCGTTCTGCAAATTCAAGTTATCAATGTCTTCTTTATTTTCCACTAAATAAACATGATCAGGTGCGACTCCGATGGCCCCTTCAGGCTCGGGATGGTTTTTCTTTCCAATATATATGATATCATAACCTTCTTTGACTTTTTCCCGGATTAAATCATGGGTCACCGTCACGTCAGGACATGTTGCATCGATGGCCACAAGTCCTTTTCTTTTCGCAATTTCCCGCACTTCCGGTGATACCCCATGGGCAGTGAAAATGACTGTCCCTTTCTCCACTTTTTCGATGATTTCTTTCCGGTTTTCGCCGTCAAGTGTAATGATGCCTTCCTTTTCAAAGGCATCCACCACATGTTTATTATGAACAATCATTCCTAAAATGTAGATTGGTCGTGGCAATGTTTTATCCAATGAAGCGTTTCTTGCAATGACCATTGCGTCCACTACGCCATAGCAATAGCCACGAGGATTTATTTTAATGACTTCCATCGTGTCAACTCCTTTTGTTGGTACATAGCTTTATTATAACGGAGCTGGACACTGAATACAAAGCTTCTATTCTAAATGATCGAAAGGCGGTTGATAGATTTTCGGAACGGATGGTCTCGTTTCATAGGATGGTCTTTGGCTTCTTCCATTTTGGTTCGATTGGCCGGATGGTGGCTGATTTCTTCCCCGTTCATTCCCTGGGCCGCCTTGTGACGGGATTCCTTGAAACCCTTTGTACAGCTTCCATAATGCAGGCAAATTCCGGAGCATCGGAGCAGCTTGCTGGATATATGGTTGGAAACTTTGGGCAGTCGCCAAAAAGCGGTTGGCCGTTTCCAGCAGCGAATCCAGTCTTGCTGTTCCTTTTGGCGGCGCGAAACCAGGAGGCATTTGTGGCGGAAATGGTCCAGGTCTATAGCCAAATTGTGGCGGACTTGGTATGAAATGATTCGGTCTTCCTGGCGGCATCTGGTAAGGAAAATGATGTGGTCGCATGGAAATCTCCTTTCTGTTTGATGCAAATGACGTAAGTCTTCTAAAAGCTATCATATGCAAACGGTCAGTGAAAGGTACAGCACCTATGATTGTCTTCCATGGGAGATCATTTGCTTTTTACTTCATTGGCGATGATGCCCTCCTTTCGGCGATTATCCTCGCTCGATTGGCGATTATCTTTCAAACTTTGGCGATTATCGCCTTGCATCAAATTAATTTTGGTTTTGCGATTCTCCGAAAATAAAAAAGAGCAAATGAAGAAAACCATCGCTTCCTTCATTCGCTCCAAGAGGATTGTTTGGACATACATATTTCATTGTTACCCACATTAAATAAAAATAAACGGCTCTGTATTTACTTCCGATTCGATAAATTCCACATCGAGTTTCCCTTCTTTGCAAAGGGCGGTCATTTTTTCTTTAACCCCTTTGATCATCACTTTTTCCACATGATGGCCAGGGTCGACAATATTTAAGCCGATCGCTTGGGCGTCTTGTGCCACATGGAAATACATATCCCCTGTGACAAACACATCCGCACCGGCTCTTTTGGCGATGTGAATATATTTATTTCCGTCGCCTCCAAGCACCGCGACTTTCGAAACCGTGTCATTTTCATTGCCCACGATGCGCACCATCGGAACATCCAATCGCTCTTTTACATATTCGGCGAATTGTCTTAAGCTCATCGGCTCCTTCAACGTGCCAATCCGCCCGATGCCGTATTCATTCGTTTCTTGCGCCAATGTGTAGAGGTCATAAGCCGGTTCCTCATATGGATGGGCGTTTAACATCGCTTTCAAAATCCGGTTTTTCATGGATGCCGGAAACACCACTTCGATTTTCTCTTCATCGGTCACTTCGATTTCGCCCACGTCCCCGATATAAGGATTGGCTCCCTCCAATGGACGGAAACGCCCCTTCCCGTCCGTGGAATAACTGCAGGAATCATAATTGCCGATTTTCCCTGCACCCGCTTTTGCAAGGACATAGCGCAGTTCATCCGCATGGTCATCCGGAACAAATACAGCCAACTTCATTAAATGTTCCGAATACGTTTTCTCTAAAATCCCGCGGTTTTCCAGTTCCAAAGCATCGGCAAGCAAATCGTTGACGCCGCCTTCCGCCACATCCAGATTTGTATGGGCGGCATATACCGCAATATCGTTTTTCAACAGCTTTTCGTAAAGTTTGCCGCTGGGCGTGTCCGTTCTCAAATTGGACAACTTTCTGAAGATGGGCGGATGGTGGGCAATAATGAGTTGGCATCCTTTTTCTATCGCTTCATCGGCCACCGCTTCATTCACATCAAGAGTCACCAGCACTTTTGTGACTTCTTTGTTTAACGTGCCGATTGCAAGGCCGATCGGGTCATTTTCCATGCATGCCAATTTCTTAGGAGCCCAGCTTTCAAAAAGCTGAATAATCTCATTCCCGTTCGCTTTTTTCATGGTTTCAATACCTCCTCCACTAATGCAACATGATGAAGCAATTCTTCCCGTTTCGCAAGAATTTCGGGCGTTTGGTCGGCTTTTTCCAGCGATTGGAGCACTTTTTTCATATGTTGCACTTCATTCGTCCATTTTTTCACGAAAACGTCCGACTTCTCCCGAATCAATTCTTTCCCCATTAATATCTCCGCTTCCGTCAACTCCATTGGCCCCCGCTCAAGCACGAGGATTTCATATATTTTTTCATCCTCTTCCACAATGGCTTCATCAATGATTTTCCATTGATGCGCCAATGCCCATTGACGGATCAATTTTGCATGAATGTTCGGTTGCAATATGAGGCGCTGGATGGATTCAAGTTTTTCCGGATTCTTTTCCAAAATGGAAACGATTAACGATCCGCCCATTCCTGCAATCGTGATCGTATCCACACCATCACCGCTTTCAATGGCTGCCAATCCATCGGCAAGTCTTACGGTAATTTGATTTTCCATCCCTTCTTCTCTCACTTTTTTCAGCGCGGACTGGTATGGTCCATCCACCACTTCTCCCGCAACCGCTTTCTGTACAATGCCTTTATGAACCAAATAACACGGCAAATAGGCATGGTCTGAGCCGATATCTGCCACGGTTGCTCCTTTCGGTACAAAGGAAGCAACGGTTTCGAGTCGTTTGGAAAGATTTTGTGCATTCATGATGTACCCGCCTTTTTTGTTAATTTATAACTCTCATTATATAAAAAAATAAACCCTTAGTCGCCTACTTTAGCAACTAAGGATTTATGTAATTATTCTAATGAACTGATGTACTCGGCGATTTTTTTGGCTTCGTCGCCAGTTTTCATTCCTGGAGTCATTGGAGTTCCTTCGATACCGTTTTCAAGAACGTCCACGATACGATCCGCATCAAGTCCAGCGATTTGAGGACCCATGCCACCTTTCAAGTCTTGGCCGTGGCATCCAATACATGTTTGAACTAATGCTGCACCATCGTCTGCAGAAGCATTATCTTCCGTAGTTGTCCCCTCTTCAGCATTTTCATTTTGTTTTCCGACACCGTCTAAAGACAAGAAGAAGATAAGTGCAATACCCAATGCCATTATGAGGATATAAGGAACAATCGGGTTATTTTTCATGTGTCTTTAACCTCCTTATAATTCATCAATGCTATAAATGATAGAATATAGTCAACAATCATTATTGTACTTCATATTTTACAAAACGAAAAGACCTAAACAGAAAGTTTTACAAGGACTGTAACAATTTCGACAATTTTTCACAATTTTGCCTTTTATTTTATTTATCATTTTTCTCTATAACACGTTGGATTTTTATTATTTCCGTTTCCGCAAAAATTATATTACCAAAACAAAATGAAAAACGTTCTTTTTATTGTAATTATAGGAAAAATAGTTGATAACCAATGATGATCAACAATCCCAATAGACCCGAAATCTTGAAATACAAAAGCTTCAGACGGATTCCCGTGATGGTCCACATAAGAGAGTTGGCGATCAATAATGAATATAATACAATATTATTATTTTCAAAATAAACCAGGCTCACTTTGACGGAAATCCCAAAAATCAGGAGGGCCGCCGCCACTTGCAATATTGGTGCGATCAAATCATGCTTTTTCGCAAATTGATAAGAATAGATGATAAATAGAATCGCTATACATCCCGCAATCAATGCGGCAACAAAAAAGTAGGAGGTCATGAGAAAAAGAAACACCAATAAGGCAACCGTTAACAAAATCAACAACAAAGCGATGATCCTTTTTTTACGCTTTTCCTTTTCGATGATCGACTTTTTATAACTGACATCTTCCTGCTGTTTGATATCTTCCCCTTCGGTATAAAGCTTCAATAAAAAGTCGCAATATTGTTCCGGCAACAGCTTATTTTGCTTCCAAAATAAGATTTCGTTCAAAATGATTTGCTTCTTAGGATTTTCCATATAGTTTCCCCGAAATGATAAATTATTTATCTATATTTTATCTTATTTTCTATATTCCGGCATCCATAGAAAGTAATAAATCTCTATGAAAATTTAAAAAAGTTTTCATATAAAAAGGCACCCAATAAGGGTACCTTTGGCTGCAATTGATGAAAATGATTACTCCAAGAAATCTTTCAACCGTTTGCTGCGGGATGGGTGACGCAATTTTCTTAAAGCTTTTGCCTCTATTTGACGAATTCTTTCACGTGTGACGCCAAACACTTTACCTACTTCTTCAAGCGTGCGTGTGCGGCCATCATCCAAACCGAAGCGAAGACGGAGGACATTCTCTTCACGATCTGTCAATGTATCCAATACATCTTCGAGCTGCTCTTTCAATAATTCGTAAGCTGCATGGTCAGCCGGTGATTGCGCGTCATGATCTTCAATGAAATCGCCCAAATGGGAATCATCTTCTTCACCGATCGGCGTTTCCAAAGAAACCGGTTCTTGCGCAATTTTTAGGATTTCGCGGACTTTTTCAGGCGTTAAATCCATTTCTTCCGCGATTTCTTCCGGAGTAGGTTCGCGGCCCAAGTCTTGCAATAATTGACGTTGAACGCGAACTAATTTATTGATGGTTTCAACCATGTGAACAGGGATTCGGATTGTTCTCGCCTGATCTGCGATGGCGCGTGTAATTGCCTGACGAATCCACCAAGTCGCATAGGTGGAGAATTTAAATCCTTTGCGGTGGTCGAATTTTTCAACCGCCTTGATTAATCCCATATTTCCTTCTTGAATCAAATCCAAGAAAAGCATTCCGCGGCCAACATAACGTTTCGCAATGGAAACCACCAATCGCAAGTTCGCTTCTGCGAGTCTTTTGCGAGCCTCTTCGTCACCTTGCTCAATGCGTTTTGCCAATTCCGTTTCTTCTTCGGCAGTTAATAAGTCGACACGTCCGATTTCTTTTAAATACATTCTGACAGGGTCGTTGATTTTCACACCAGGAGGAACGCTTAAATCATTTAAATCAAATTCTTCTTCCAATTCTTCTTGTTTAGCGATTGCTTCTTCTTCGAATTCTTCTTTACCTTCCACCCGAATATCATATTGGCTTTCCAGTTCTTCTGCAAAGTGAAAGATTTCTTCAGGTTCCAATTCAAATGGTTCCAGTTTTTTAGAAATTTCCTCCATGGAAATTCCATCATTTTTTGCCTTTTCTCGAAGAAATTTTTTCGCCTCTTCCAAATTCTTTTCCAAAATCTCTCTTGAACGTTCTGACAAATTGTCCGCCATAAACCTTCCTCCTTATAAAAAACCAATGTCAATCAAATCGCAGATAAAGTTCTTTTCAGTTCAATTATCCGTTGCAAGAGTTCCAAAGCTTTTTTATGCTCATGCATCCGTTCGGCTTCCTGGGAATCATGCATGAGTTTTTCTATCTCAAGCTTTAATCGATGTTTTTTCAGTTGTTTTAAAGAATCTTGAATTTCAGCTTCTTTAAACTCCGGATCGCGTTCAATCAACGCCGCTTCCATGACAATTCTCCGGAGTTCAGGATCATCCAGCATTTCCAAGAAACGTTGATAATCCGAAGTGCCATATTCTTCGTAAAAGCCGATTAAACGGACAAAAGCCGCAATGTATTCATCGTGTACAAAAGGTTGTGGTTCTTCACTGCGCAATATGTTGTTTACCACTTCCATATCAAATAGCATATGTGACAAAAGCAATCTTTCTGCACGTTCCGTCGCATTTAAATTTTTGGGTTGAATTGGGCCATTTATTATTGTATTTTTCTGTTCCGCTCGTTTATAATTTTTAGCGAAGTCAGCATCTAATTTTCTGAATTGTGCGTAAATGGCTTCTTCTGAAACCTTTGTTTCTTTCGCCAATTCTTTTATATATAAATCACGTTCAACAGGTGATGTTCTGCCGACAAGCTGTTCGAGTACTTCCTGAATATATTGCAATACATCATTTTCAAATTGGAAATTTTTATTGCGACGTGCGTACATCATCATGAAAGACATATAGGCATGTGGTCTTTCAATCATCTGAACGAAGGATTCCGGACCGAATTTCCGGATATACTCATCCGGGTCCAATTTGTCAGGCAGTACGACAACTTCGACCTCCATCTGCTCATTGTACAGCAACTCCGAAGCACGTTTGGCAGCTTCCCATCCGGCATGATCACCGTCATAACAGATAACAACGTTTCGAACTAAGCGTTTCAGCCTTGTGATATGCTCTTTCGTCAAGGAAGTGCCCATGGTGGCCACGGCATTGTCAATACCTGCCTTGTTTGCAGCGAGTACATCCATAAATCCTTCCATCAATATTGCTTGGCGCTTTTTTCGAATCGAAGCTCTGGCCTTGTCCAAATTGAACAGAACTTCGCTTTTTCGGAAAATTGGAGATTCGGGACTATTTAAATATTTTGCTTCTGATTCTTTCGGCTCAAGTATACGGCCTGAAAAACCGATCACCTTTCCAAATTCGTTGCGAATCGGAAACATGATGCGGTCCCGAAACCGGTCAAAATAAGTATGGTCGTTTTCCCGTTGGATAATGAGTCCGCACTCGACCATTTCATCCGGTGAAAAACCTTTGCGCTGCAAAAGCACCGCCACCGAATCCCAATTTGGCAATGCATATCCTATACCATTGGATTCGATATCTTCCCTCGTAAATCCTCTTTTGAATAAATAATTTAACGCTTTTTCACCATCTTCTGTGTTCAACAATAAATGATGGTAGTATTCAGCAACAAATTGATGGGCATTCAGCATGTTTTCTTCTTTTTTTGAATAACGGTGAATGCGGTTGTCCATACTTTGGTTCTGGATATCTATATGTATGCCGATGCGTTCTCCCAGTTTCGATACCGCTTCGGGAAAGGATACATTTTCGATATCCATGACAAAGGTAATGACATTTCCACCTGCGCCACAACCAAAGCAATGGAATATTTGTTTGTCTTCGGAGACAGAAAAAGAGGGTGTGTTTTCGTTATGGAATGGACATAGCCCAAACCAATTCCGGCCTCTTTTGGTCAACTGGATATATTCGCTGATGACATCGACTATATCCGACTCTGTCCGAATTTTTTCAATCAATTCTTCAGGGATTTTATTAACCAATTCCCATCACCAACTTTGTTGCTAAATAACAAGATTCGATAAAAAATTAAAAATCCCTTTAAAAAACGACACAAAAAGTTAATTTTTTTAAAATAATTGTTAGAAATATTTTTAACCCAATTTTATCATTATAAAACATTCTTCAAAAAAATTCTATACCATAATTAAAAAAAACGCAAAAAAACCTCCCTGGAAATTGGAGGTATCACTTATTTTTTAACCGTTCCAATCTTTCAATGATGTCATTGGCCGTTTCTTCCACCGCCTTATTGGTAACATCAATGACTTCACAGCCCAATTTTTCGACCACTTTATAAAAATAGGCGATTTCCTTTTCAATCCGGTCTTTTCTTGCATACATTGCATCATCGCTTAATCCCAATGCGATCAATCTCTGCTTCCGGATGACATTCAGTTTTTCGGGGGAAATCACCAGACCGAAACATTTTCTTGGATCCACTTGGAACAATTCTTCCGGCGGTTCGACTTCAGGGACGATTGGCACATTGGCCACTTTATACCGTTTATGGGCCAAATATTGGGACAACGGGGTTTTGGATGTTCTCGAAATACCGATTAATACGACATCGCTCAATAAGATTCCCCTTGGATCACGTCCATCATCATATTTTACGGCAAATTCGATGGCTTCAACTTTTTGGAAATAGTCCTCATCCAATTTATGAACAAGGCCGGGTTCTTCCCGCGGCGATTCCTGGAGCCGTTTACCAAACAATTCGATGATAGGTCCCAATAAATCGATGCAATCAATATTCAATTGACGGCACAATTCAAGCATCAATTGGCGTTTTTGCTTTTCCACAAGCGTAAAAGCGATGATTGCATTTTGCATCACCGCGATTTCGACAATGTTTCTGATATGATCGTCGCTTGATATGTGCGGAAATCTTCGGATGATTACGCCGTCAAAATTCGGCCGAAATTGGGTGGCAGCCGCTTTTACCACTTGTTCGCCCGTTTCTCCAACAGAATCAGATACGACAAAAATTTTTAAGTTTTTCAAATTCGCACCTCTTACAAATCATTCGTTTCTGCCAAGGAAATAAAAGCTTTTGTGATATTCGTCTTTGTCAACCGGCCGACAATTTCCAGCCCGTCTTCCCTTTCTTCCACAACCGGCAACGAATCCACTTGCCGATCGATCAGTTTTTTCGCCGCATGCACAAGGGAATCATTTTTGTGGCAATAAACAATATTCGGCATTCTGGTCATAATAATATGAACAGGGATTTTTGTAATCGCCTGTGTCCCGATGCTTGTACGAAGCAAATCTTTTCTTGAAAGAACCCCTTGCAAGCGGGATTTTTCATCCACCACAAATAATGTGCCGACATCTTCCAGGAACATTTGGCAAATGGCATCATAAGCGGTCATATTCTCGGAAACGACAACCGGCATTGATTGAAAGTCTTTCACTTTCAGATTCATCATGGACTCTGTAACAGAGGCCAGCGTTTTCTTTCCTGAATATATATAGCCGACTCTGGGTCTGGCATCTAAAAACCCTGCCATCGTTAAAATCGCCAAATCCGGCCGCAGGGTTGCGCGGGTTAAATTCAATTGTTCAGCTATTTTTTCCCCGGTGATTGGACCTTTTTCTTTCACGATTTGGAGAATTTTATCTTGACGTTGATTGAGTTCTATTGGACTCACCGCCTCAATTAGTGTTATACTTTTACTCAAATATTATATACTATTTTTTTAATAATTGCTAAGAAAAGTCCTACATGATAAAATAATGTCACAACTGAATGGTCAAAATACTATATTAATATATCGAAGGCGATGACAGGACTATAAGTATCTTTTCAACCAACAGCGAGTAGGGATGGTGAAAGCCTACACGAAAAGAGAAACGGCATCCTGGAGCCATGTTCCAAAAAAGAGGGTTGTATTTCTTCTTCAAGAATACAATCAATCGGGGTGGAACCGCGGGTGTAACGTTGGAATCAAGCACTCGTCCCCGGGCGTATTGCCCGGAGGCGAGTGCTTTTCTATTTATTATCAATGAAAAAAATATAAACAATTAGGAGGAACAAAAATGGCTGTTCAATCAATGGAAACTATTGTAAGTTTAGCAAAACATCGCGGATTTGTATTTCCGGGTTCCGAAATATACGGAGGTCTTGCCAATACGTGGGATTACGGTCCGCTTGGTGTGGAACTGAAAAACAATATTAAAAAAGCATGGTGGCAGAAATTCGTACAAGAATCACCTTATAACGTGGGGCTTGATGCCGCAATCCTCATGAACCCACGCACTTGGGAAGCTTCCGGCCACGTGGGCAATTTCAATGACCCGATGATCGACTGTAAGCAATGTAAAGCGAGACACAGAGCGGATAAATTAATCGAAGCGGCCGCTCTCGAAAAAGGCGATGAAATTGTGGTGGACGGTTTATCTTTCGACAAAATGGAAGAAATTATGAAGCAATATGATGTGCATTGCCCGGATTGCGGTGCGCAAGATTTTACAGAAATCCGCCAATTCAACTTGATGTTTAAAACGTTCCAAGGGGTAACGGAAAGTTCCGCCAACGAAATTTATTTGCGCCCTGAAACAGCACAAGGGATTTTCGTCAACTTCAAAAACGTACAACGTTCCATGCGCAAAAAAATTCCTTTCGGTATCGCGCAAATCGGTAAATCATTCCGTAACGAAATCACACCGGGGAACTTCACATTCCGTACCCGTGAATTCGAACAAATGGAATTGGAGTTCTTCTGTAAACCAGGCGAAGATTTGGAATGGCAAAATTATTGGAAAGAATTCTGCAAAAACTGGCTCTTGAGTTTGGGAATGACCGAAGCAAATATCCGCCTTCGCGACCATTCAAAAGAAGAATTGTCCCACTATTCAGCAGCCACAACGGATATTGAATACAAATTCCCATTCGGCTGGGGCGAACTTTGGGGTATTGCCGACCGTACCGATTACGACTTAAAACAGCATATGCAATATTCCGGCGAAGATTTCACATATGTGGACCCTGTTACAAATGAGCGTTATGTACCATACTGCATCGAACCATCCGTAGGGGCAGACCGCGTCACATTGGCGTTCCTATGCGACGCTTATGATGAAGAGGAACTGGAAGATGGCGACAAACGAACAGTCCTCCGATTCCATCCGGTCATTGCGCCATTTAAAGCGGCTGTTCTTCCACTATCCAAAAAATTGTCAGAAGAAGCAACTGAAGTTTGGAACGAATTGCGCAAGTACTTCCCAGTGGATTATGATGAATCCCAATCCATCGGTAAACGCTATCGCCGTCAGGATGAAATCGGTACACCATTCTGCATCACTTACGACTTTGATTCAAAAGAAGACGGCCAAGTGACGGTTCGCCACCGCGATACAATGGAACAAGTGCGCATCCCGATTGCGGAAGTGAAAGCTTATATTGAAAAATACTTGCAATTTTAATGAATAAATAGGGTTGATAAACTTTAGAGCAAATGGAGAGGCGATGCCTTTTCCATTTGCTCTTTTTGTTATTGAAAAGTGAATGGCTGGGCCAATCCCGACTCTTTGCCAGCTTCTATGGAGACTTCCCCCTTGCTTGCAACGTGTGCAATGAATGCAGCTCCCTTTTGTTGAATTTACCAAACTATCAGAATTATTTGAATTTATAGTGTTTATTTTTTCCTTCTTTTGTATAATGAGAAAAAGCGCTGTTTGCATTAGGGGGAGTCAACATGCTGTTTCATCAATTAATACCTTCAAAAAAAGTGGAAATATCCGAAACGGGGGACTGTTTCGGCCAATTGCGGGAGATGGTGGCAACAGTTTTCAAAAGGGAAGTTCCGTCGATCAATAGTATGAGCCATTTACTATATCACGCGAATATAAAAATTCAACAATATGCCCAGGCAGCCGAATATCATCGGAAGCGGATCGACTTGTCCACAGCGGTCGGCCTTTTCCATCAAGAAGCCTATGAAATTGCATTAAAAAAAGGCCATCAGCTTCAACGGCTGATGGACAGTTATATTCTGCTCCATATCGAGGAGGAACGGGAAAACGTCAACCACCGCCTGAGGCTGGTGGATGATAAAATTGAAAAACTATTTATGGAATATCAAAATAAAGATAACTTATTGCCAGAGCTGGAAGAAAAATTTTGGCAAGCTTTCAAAGAAGATTTAATCCCGATTTTGGCTGAGCTGAAATAAATCAAAAAGGCGTCATGATTCGACGCCTTTTTCGTGTTCATCGTTTTTTTGGAGCGACAGCAACGATTCCGATTTCTCCAGCTGATCAATAAACGAACGGGATTTCAAGCGCATCCCCGTCTGTTCTTCATAAATGGTGGTCACAATCATTTTAATAAACCGCTTCGTTTCACGCTTCAACTCCAACTTTCCGATTTTTTCAATCGGCACATTTGCGAACATGCGTATCAATTTGACCTGGGTCGGATTGAGTCGAATGATGTATTGATCCACATGGAAGCAACGATGGCAAAGAAAACCGCCCTGGGAAAAGGAAAAGGCAAACTCCCCTTCGACGGCGCCGCACGATGCGCATTGATGCAAAACCGGCCTTACGCCTGCGTAGGGAAGCAGCTTCCAGTCAACAAATAATGCAATCGCCTCCGGATCGTATTCCTCATCAATGGCATATAATGCTTGCTTCAAAACTTCAAAAGCAAAAGGTTGCGGGCTCCCCTCTTCCATCAACCGGTCCACCAATTCCACGATGTAACTGGCATAAGCAGCCCTTACAATATCCGTCTGAATGTGGCGCATTGAATTGATCAGTTCCCCTTGCTGCAAAGTGCCCAAGCCGGAAGTTCTTTGAACAATAAAAATGCCGTGCATAAAAGTTTGGGAAATGGCGGCCAACCGGCTTCTCGGTTTCTTTGCTCCCCTTGCCATCACTCCGATTTTCCCCGCCTCTTTTGTCATCAAGGTGACGATTTTATTCGATTCTCCATAATCTCTCGTTTTTAATACAATGCCTTCCAATTTATGTAACATTCTTTGCACATCCCTTTTGGTCAGAGGCTGATCGAAAGCCGAAACAAAAAAATAGAAAACGGTAACAAAGAGCGTGTCTTTTATCCAACAAGACCCGCCCTTTGTCCCTTGCGATTAATATTCATCTTCCCGATATCCGAAGTCTCTCAAATACGTGATTTTATTGCGCCAGTCTTTCTGAACTTTGACCCATAATTCCAAATACACTTTTGACCCGAGGAGCATTTCGATATCTCTTCTCGCCAAAGTGCCGATTTCTTTCAATAATTTCCCACCTTTACCGATAATGATGCCCTTCTGCGAATCCCGTTCCACCATAATCGTGGCCATGACATGGATCAGGTTTTCATTTTTTTCATCCCGGCGGATTTGATCGATGACCACCGCCACGGAATGGGGCACTTCTTCCCGCGTCAAATGCAACACTTTTTCACGGATCAGCTCGGAAATGATGAACCGTTCCGGATGATCGGTAATTTGGTCGCTTGGATAATATTGCGGCCCCTCCGGCAAATATTTTTCAATCGTTTCGAGCAACCGTTCCACATTATTCCCTTCCAATGCGGAAATTGGGATAACTTCTGCAAAATCCATTTGCTGGCGGTAGTCGTCGATGATTTTCAATAATTCATCCGGATGCACTTTGTCGATTTTGTTCACGACCAAAAACACCGGTGTATCCGTATCGCGCAACATTTCCATGATAAATTCGTCGCCTTTTCCGATCTTTTCTTCCGCATTGACCATAAACAAAATCAAATCCACTTCGCGCAATGTATTTTTTGATACTTTTACCATGAATTCGCCCAGTTTATGTTTTGGTTTATGGATCCCCGGCGTGTCGATAAAAATCATTTGGCTGTGTTCCCTTGTCAACACGCCTTGGATTTTATTGCGCGTTGTTTGAGGTTTATCTGACATGATGGCGATTTTTTGGCCAATCACATGATTTAAAAAAGTGGACTTTCCAACATTCGGTCTGCCAATGATGGAAATGAAACCTGATTTGAATGCTTTATTTTCCTGCATTTTTCATATCCTCCGATGTAAAAGAACTTGGTAATAATTGTTCCACCGTCGTTTGTTTGATATCCCCATTGATATTTGCCAAATAGACGGGCATTTCCGGCGGACAAAATTCCGCGATCACCTGTCTGCAAGCCCCGCATGGCGCAACGGGATTTTTCGTATCCGCCACCACCAGCAGGGCTTGAAATTCCGTTTCCCCTTCAGAAACCGCTTTGAACAAAGCCGTTCTTTCAGCACAATTGGTCAAGCCAAAACTGGCATTTTCAATATTGCAGCCGTGAAAAACTTTACCGCTTTTTGTCAGCAACGCCGCTCCCACAGAAAATTTGGAATAAGGGGCATACGCCTTTTCACGGGCGACTTTCGCTTCTTCTAACAGCTTGTTTGCATCCATATGTATCGGAACGCCACCTCTCTTACGTTAAAACCATTTTGGAAGAAAAATAATCATGCCAATGCAAATGCTGGCAATGGCAAAAACGAGCACGGCTCCTGCCGCCACGTCTTTGGCTGCCTTTGCCAACGGATGATATTCCGGCGAAACTAAATCCACTACATTTTCAATGGCTGTATTCACCATTTCCATCCCGATGACAAGGGCAATGGTAATGATTAATACAAGCCATTCCGTAACGCTTAATTTTGAGAGCAACCCGGCAATGATCGCGATCAATGCACAGGTCAAATGAATGCGCATGTTCCGTTCTTTCGTTGCCAAATAGATGCCTTCAAAGGCAAACCGGAAAGAACGGAAAAAATTACGCATGCAAATCACGGCCTAAACCGAATGATGAAAGAATCTCCTCTTGTCTTGAAAACATCACTTTTTCATCTTCTTCCGTCATATGATCATAACCTAATAAATGCAAAAAGCCATGTACAGCCAGGAATCCAAGCTCTCGTTCAAAAGAGTGGCCGTATTCTTCCGCTTGTTCTCTCGTACGTTCAACCGAAATGATGATGTCCCCAAGCACCCGGGGCATATCGCCGATGATTTCGATTTCCCCATCCCCCATTTCTTCAAGGGCAAAGGAAATGACATCCGTCGGGCGGTCGATATGCCGATATTCCCGGTTGATTTCGTGAATTTTTTCATTCGTTACGAAAGTGACGGAAACTTCCGCCTCTCCGACATTTTCCAGTTTCGCCGCATGCTGCAGCAGATTTTCAACAAGTTCAATATGTTCATCGCTCAATTCGTTTGTCTCATCCAGAAAATCGATTGTTAACGTCATAGTTCCTCCTAATGTTATCCAATATAAAATATTTTGTGTTTAACAATTATAGCTTATTAGAAATAATTTGTTCATTTGCCCTTTTGAACGGAAGGCGTCGGCTCCGACGGGAACAGCCAGCCCGTAACCCGAGCCCCCATGAAACGGTGAAGGGGGTTCCATGTAGCTCGAGACGGGCCGATGAAAACATCCTCCCGCAGCAGACATCAACTGCCAAACCTCTATTTTTTCCCGTCTTTCGGATATTCGATTCGGGAATGGAACGTGCCATTCAACGTTTCACAAAGCACTTTTTCAATCACTTTTAATTCCCTGATGGAGATATCGCATTCATCAAATTGATCTTCTTCCAACCGTTCTTTAATGATCGATTGCACCAGATTCCGCAATTTTTCCGCATTCGGTTCTTTCATCGAACGAGCGGCCGCTTCCACGCTATCGGCAATGCTGATGACCGCGATTTCCTTCGTCTGCGGTTTCGGCCCCGGATAGCGGAAAATGGATGGATCTTTTAATTCCCCTTGTTCCTTTGCCTTATGCAAGAAATATTTTAACGAACTTGTCCCATGATGTTGAAGGGCAATATCGATAAATTCTTGCGGCATTTTATGTTTTTGTAGAATTTCCGCCCCATCGGTTGTATGGGCGATAATAATTTCCGCGCTTCTTTCCGGTGGCAACGAATCATGGGGATTGATTCCGGACATTTGGTTCTCCACAAAGAATGCCGGCCGTCTCGTTTTCCCGATATCATGATAATAGCTTCCGACACGCGCAAGCAAACCGTCCGCACCAATCGCTTCGCACGCGGCCTCCGCCATATTGGCCACCATGATGCTGTGATGATAAGTCCCCGGCGTTTCCGTCAAGATTTTTTTCAATAGCGGATGGTTGGGATTCGATAATTCGATCAATTTCATTGTCGACAAAATTCCAAAGGCTGATTCAAAAAATGGCAACAGCCCCATTGTCAAAGCGCCGGACAACATGCCCGAAACAATGGCGGAAATCCCGTAAAACAACAATTCCGACGGTTCATAATAGGATTGGGACATCAATAAATAGATGGCAATGAAAATCAGGTTTACAATAACAACCACACCGCAACCCTTTAGAATATCGGAACGGTTTTCAATGGATTTCATGAAATAAATGCAAGAGAAACCTCCGAGCAAAATATACAGCGCAATTTCCATTTGCATTACGGCAGAGTATCCTTCCTGGAAAATCACCCCTGCCGATGCCGCAACCAGCATTGTCACCAGACTTGCCACTTGATTGGAAGCAAGGAAACTGATCAGCATCGTTGCCAGTGCGGATGGAAAAATGAAGCCGATCTGCACTTCAAAGTTGTCCAATAAATTGATGAGCTCCATCAATGCGATCGAAATGAGATAGATGATCAGCGTAACGACCAACTGTTTCCGCTTTTTTTGCACATCCATGTTGAGTTTATCAAATAAATAAAACAGGAAAGTCATTTGCAATAATACTAAAATGGCCAGCCCCAACACCGGTTTGATGGAAGCTTTATTGTTCGTCATTCCCAACAGTTCCAGCTGACGGTATTTCTCCCGGTCAATGAGTTCCCCTTCTTGAACGATGATCTGGCCTTGCAATATACGGACAGGCTCTACGGAATTCCGGGCCTGCTGTTTCAGCTCTTCCGTTTTTTCTTCATCCAGCGTTTCCGTTTCGACGACAGCCGTTTTACCAAGAGCGACGGAAGGGGAAACCAATGCTTCGCTGATTTCTTCATCCCCACGGATTTTTGTTTCCAGCTCGTTGCGGACAGCCGTCACATTCTCCTTGCGTATCGGGTTGGATAAAACATTGGTCACCAACCGGATTAAAGCATTATGGGTTTGAATCAAATCTTTTTCATTCGCCGTCAATAACGTCCATAAATCATTGTCCGTCAATTGCAGGGAAGTTTGGCTTTCGGTGATTTCTTTTAATTTGTCCTTCAATTTTTGGATCTTTTCTTCTTTTGATAAAGTTGCACTGCTGTTTGAAATCTCTTTTCTTACATCCAACGTAATATCAAAAATCGTATCCAGCAGGGCAACCCGATGATCAGCAATCTCTTCATCAAAAACGTAAACAGGTTCGACGGCTTCTTCCGCTTCCAGCCGCTCCTGCTCCGTTTTTTCCGTATCTTCCACGGTTTTTACGGCCCGGATCGTTTCCGGCGCCAATTGAAAAGCTTGTACATCATATGTATCTCCAAGTACATTGCCCAGCATCATAAAAAATTGTATTACCCCGGTAATGGACAAAACCACCACCAATAATACCCTAAAGCCGAACATATCCAATAATCGCTTCAAGTGCTTATCCATTTCGCACCCCCAAATTCTGTATATACATAGTTTAACAGTTTCTCGGGAGTTTTTCATTGATATCATCAATTCTTAAAAATAAAAATGTGTACGGTGGATCGTACACATTTTTACAGTTCTTGATCGTGATAGGCTTGAATAATTTTTGCCACAAGGGGATGCCTTACAACGTCTCCCGCTTCCAAATACGTAAAATGGATGTCTTTCACATTTTTCAATACACGTTCCGCAATAATTAATCCGGACTCCACCTTTTTTGGTAAATCGATTTGGGATTTGTCTCCTGTAATGACCATTTTGGAACCGAAACCTAAACGGGTTAAAAACATTTTCATTTGCATGTGCGTCGTGTTCTGCGCTTCATCCAAAATGACAAAGGCATCATCCAATGTCCGGCCCCTCATATAGGCGAGGGGTGCGATTTCGATTGTTCCCCGTTCGATGAGGCGTTGGGTATGTTCTGTTCCATAAATATCGTGCAATGCATCATATAAAGGTCTGAGATACGGATCCACTTTCTCCTTCAAATCACCGGGCAAAAAACCGAGGGATTCTCCGGCTTCAACAGCTGGCCGGGTTAAAATGATCCGTTTGACATGTCCATTTTTTAATGCCTGCGTCGCCATGACGACAGCCAAATACGTTTTTCCTGTACCCGCCGGGCCGATTGCGAAAACTAAATCCTTTGAACGAATGGCCTTTATGTATTCCCGCTGGCCAATCGTTTTTGCCCGAATCGGTTTGCCCGTGTGGGTTTTTGCTATTTCAACATCGTACAATTCCGAAAAATATTCGATGGTTCCTTCATTCAACATTTCAATCGCGCTGGCAACGTCCCTTAAATCGATATTGATGCCTTTGCGAATGACCTTTAGCAGTTCTTTCAATAATATGGTCACTTGTTTTTTTTGTTCATCTTCTCCGGCAATTTGGATGGTTTCGCCGCGGGTAATGATGTGACAGTTGAACGTTTCCTCAATCAACTTTAAATTTTTATCTCCCATCCCGAGAAGCATGACTGCTTCATTCGGGTTTTCCACTTGTAACTCTGTCAATTCTTCCGTCATATCTAATCTCCTTGGTCAATAGGATATTCTTTCGCAATATTTTCGTTTACCAAAAATAGGACTTTCCCTTTTACTTTATCATCATCGAAGGTAACGTGCAAAATATTTTCTTTCTTGATGATCGTTTTTGGAGGAAGCGAGCGTAAAATTTTTTCGTGCAATAGAGGCAAGATAAATGAGTCGATTTGTTCCTCGGAAAGTTCTCGAACAGTTGTGGTATAACTTTGTGTTTTTTTGACTTCGATATAATTTGAAATCCACCTTGGCAAATTGACTTTTTGTAACGATTGTTCCTTCTCCTTTTCTTCTTTATTCTTCCATTCAATCGTCCACTTTCTTTCCGTGGCGGAAATATATTGCACTTTGCGTGGAATTTCAAAATTCGTTTCAAGCCAATAATCGGCGTATACTTCTCCCTTTGCGCCTACGGCAAGGTATTCGTCTTCCCCTACCTGAATAACCCCGGAGACAAGAACATCTCCTTTATATACCGTCGTATTCGGCATGACACGGCGTTCGCCGCTTGTAATATCAAAGTGGGTGATGACGCCGCTTTTTGCAGCGACCAAATGGTAAAGCCGGTCCGGTTTATTTTCTTTCACTTCCGTAATTGGGGCAAGTTGCGGAACAATCGTGATGCTGCTGCCTTTTTTGATGATATGGACCCATGAAAGATCCCGGATTTGTTCCATGATGGTTTGTCTGATTTCAAAATCTGAAACAAGATTCCGTTTCAATAACGGGCGATTCAATTTTATTTTTTCATCCAGGACTTTTTCGACTTTTACAGCGAGTTCAGGCGTTTCCGCTTCCACTTCCACTTTCCAGATGAATTGTGAACAGAGGATTGGGATGATTACTAAGAGCGCAAGCCCGAACATTGTCCAACCGGTATTCTGGAAGATCCTGGACTCTTGCAAATAACGGATTGACACTTTCAAACGATATTTTTTCCGCAACTTTCGGACAGTAGACACATCTTTTTTGGAAATTTCAAATTTGACCTCATCTTCCAAATACTCCAGTTCCCGAATTTTTACCCGGTTTTGCTGCAGACGGCGAATAAATTCATGCACTTTTTCATTGCGTGACACACGGATTTCTACAGGGCGACGATCGTATAATTTCATCTTTCCTTCACCTGTCGTTTCATTTCAAAATATTTCAACTCATCAACATGCACCAAAATTTCCTCTTCCCGTAGCACATTGATATGTACTGAGGCAGCCTCAATCGTTACAAGGAAACCTTCATAATAAAATCTGCAATGCTCCGGTGATGCTTCGATAAATTTGTAGCTTCCAATCATCCGAATTTGGCTGCAATTCATCATTTCAATAATGGGCTCGGTCTGGAATAATTTTTTCAAAAAAAACTGCCCTCCCTTTCCGCAAGTATATGCGGAGAAAAGGGAGGACATGATTTTTTTAACGTTTTTTCGCTTTTGGCGGCCCCAGGATTTCCTGTGCGATGATGGCGTTTACGATTCCCTCTTTGGAAGTTAAGAATGATGGGACAGTGCCTTTTTGACGGGAAGGAATATTTTGTTTGGCCACGACAGGTTTTTTGGCCGGTTGTTCTTTTTTGAATGTTCGCTGGTTTGTTTGGACTGGCTCAACTTTCGGTTGCTCCGTCTTGATTTCCACTTTCGGCAACGTTTCTTTTTGGTATTCCGTTTTCTTTTCTTCCGTTAATTGTTGATAAATTTCCTTTGCAAATTCATCCAAAGTTTTTATTTCAACTTTTGGCCGTTTTTCCGGCTGCTTTAACACTGGCGGCGTCGATTGATCTTGCCGCCCCTTTGACTTGCTGCTCAAATACGAACCGATCAGCCCTAGTATGATGAAGAATAATAAACTCTCCAATGAAAACACTCCTTTCCGAAGGAGTTTATGCTATTCTTCCTGCTGCGTTTTCGTCGCATTCGCAATGGAGTCTCTCATGGCTGTATCCGCTTGAATATTTTTGTAATTCATATAATCCATGATGCCTAAATTTCCGGAACGCAATGCTTCTGCCATCGCAAGCGGAATTTGCGCTTCGGCTTCCACCACTTTCGCTTTCATTTCCTGTGTTCTCGCAACCATTTCCTGTTCTTTCGCAACGGCCATCGCACGGCGTTCTTCCGCCTTCGCCTGGGCGATGTTTTTGTCCGCTTGCGCCTGCTCGATTTGAAGTTCGGCACCGATGTTTTTGCCGATATCCACATCGGCGATATCGATGGATAAAATTTCAAAGGCTGTACCCGCATCCAATCCTTTTTTCAACACTGTTTGCGAAATCATGTCAGGATTTTCCAAAACTTTCGAATGGGATTCACTTGAACCGATAGTAGAAACGATACCTTCACCTACACGCGCAATTACAGTGTCCTCACCGGCACCACCGACTAAACGGTCCAAATTGGCACGTACCGTAATTCTTGCCTTCGCCTTCACTTCAATCCCGTTGAGGGCGACACCGGCAATAAACGGCGTTTCAATGACTTTCGGATTAACGGACATTTGAACCGCTTCCAATACGTCCCGTCCAGCAAGGTCAATGGCGGCAGCCCGCTCAAACGACAATTCAATATTCGCCCGATGCGCCGCAATTAAAGCGTTAACAACCCGGTCCACATTCCCTCCGGCCAAGTAATGGGATTCCAACTGATTGATCGTCACATCCAAACCCGCTTTGTGCGCTTTAATCAACGGATTCACGATTCTTCCAGGAATTACACGGCGTAAGCGCATTCCGATCAGCGTTAAAATGCTGACTCTCACACCGGCAGCCAATGCGCTGATCCACAATCCCACCGGAACAAACGTAAAGAAAACCGCTAAAACAATGATGGCCAATACGATAGCAATAACGGATGTCACAAATAATCCATCTACAAACATCATACTTTTTCCCCTTCTTTCTCTTTTACTTCTCTTACAACGATACGCGATCCTTCCACTTCAACCACTTTCACTTTTGTATGGACATCGATGTAACTGCCTTCGGAAACGACATCGATTCTTTCTTCATCAATCAAAACCGTTCCCGCAGGACGCAATGGAGTGACAGTGATCCCTTCTTTTCCAATTAAATCGATGCGGTTGACGTTGGATACATATCCTTCCTCTGTTGTGGTAGCATCTTTCAGCACCAGTTTGCTGAACAGATGTAAATTCTTTCCGAAAAATTTCACTAAAACCACCATTCCTATTATGGCAATTGCCAATGCGATAATAATTGAATAAGCCATGTAAACGACGCTTTTGCCGGCAAATAACAAGCTGATAATCATGACAGCACCACCCAAGAGGCCCAAAATTCCTCCAGGAACAAACAGTTCAGCGATCAAAAGGGCAAAACCAATAATAAATAAGACAATCGTTTCAATCCCTGCAAAACCGGCCACCAAGTGACCGAAGAAAAATAGAATCAATGATATGATACCGATCACGCCCGGTGCTCCAAATCCGGGTGAAAACAGTTCAATGACTAAGCCCAAAGAAGCGGCTGTCAACAACAATGTAACGACGATTGGATTGGTCAAAAATCTGGCGAGTTTCTCCGCAAAGGATTCATGAATTGTAATCAATTCACGATCATCTAGGCCCGTTTTCGACATCAACTCTTCCAAATTGTCCACTGTGCCATTGGAATAGCCCACTTTATATGCCTCTTCTGCTGTTAATGTTAACAATTTCCCTTTCGGACTATTCATTTCAGGCAAATCAACACTTGCATCCGCCATCGCCCGGGCATATTTGGGATCCCGATTGGTCGATTCCGCTGCAGCTTGCATATTTTTAATCCAGGCGCTATTCGCTTTTTCACTTGCCGCATTCCCGTTCATATCGATGATTTGCGCAGCACCCATCGTTGCACCGGGCGTCATGTAAATTTCATCCGAATGAAGGGCGATATAGGCGCCTGCCGAATGGGCTTTGGAATTGATAAATGCTATGAACTTCGCGGGTGTTTCATCCATCAATTTTCCGATATCATAGGCAACGTCGACATAACCCCCAGGGGTATGTATTTCCAATATGATTGCACTCGCTTTATTTTCCACCGCTTCATTGAAAGATCGTTTTAAAAATTGGTATAACCCTTTTTCCACCTCATTATCGATTGGAATGTGGTAAACTTTTTCTTTGGCAAAAGCAGTATTCGGCAATATGAAAAACAACAATGCCGCCAAAACGACGATCCATCGGAAATTTCCTGGCTTATTCATTTTTTCCCTCCTTCCGTAATAAAATTGCTTGTTAGTTCATATACGTACCAATCGGGGCAGAAGTTTCAAAATTTTCAATTTCAATCTTACTTATATTGTACATGAAAAATATACGGGTTTCCTCTTTCAAATCGAATTTCCCATGTCTTTTTATAAAACTCCTTCAATTAGGCTTTACTGGCAAAATATTTTAAAAAAATAAAACCCTAGTATTCGTCTAAGCAATTACTAGGGTTTTAATTTAATATGAAGTGTATCTTACGCGTGTTACGAACGAAGGGCATATGAAATTAAATTATGACCACTTACGTTTACGAGCAGCTTCAGATTTTTTCTTACGTCTTACACTTGGTTTTTCATAAAATTCGCGTTTTCTGATTTCTTGAATTGTACCGCTTTTTGATACATTTCGTTTGAAGCGACGAAGAGCATCTTCAAGTGTTTCGTTTTTTCTTACGACAGTTTTTGTCATCTCTTATCCCTCCCTCCGAACACACGTCAATACACGTAAAACATGCGTTTTAATGTGTACTTGAAAAGTATATCGTAATGTATAATTGAAGTCAATAGTAAACACTACAATGTTTCTTCGATAATTTTTACTCCGCTGCTCGTTCCGATCCGATTCGCACCGGCTTCCATCATTTTGATCATATCCGATAAATTTCTGATGCCCCCGGAAGCTTTCACGCCCATTTGCTCTCCAACGGTTTTGCGCATGAGTGCGACATCTTCCACAGTCGCTCCCCCCGACGAAAAACCGGTGGACGTTTTTACAAATGCGGCACCTGCTTCCACTGCCAATTGGCATGCTTTTACTTTTTCTTCATCGGTTAATAAGCAGGTTTCAATAATGACTTTTACGATCCGGTTACTTGCCGCATCAACGACTTGTTTCATTTCATCTTTTACCCGTTCATAATCACGCGCTTTCAAAAAACCGATATTTATGACCATATCGATTTCATCTGCACCTTGTTCAATGGCTTCCGCCGTCTCAAAAACTTTCGTCGCCGTCGTTGTGGCGCCCAAAGGAAAGCCGATGACCGTGCAGACTTTGACGCTTGTGTCTTGCAATAAACTTTTGCAATACTTTACCCAGCAAGGATTGACACAAACCGAAGCAAACCGGTATTTTTTTGCTTCTTCGCACAATTGTTTTATTTGATCTTCCGTTGCATCGGGCTTCAGCAACGTATGATCAATCAATGAAGCAAAGTTTGTTGTCATAGGAAGTGCTCCTTTTTGTATTATTTATTCTTGTCCAATTGTCCTTATGATAACATACGAAAATCATTCTTATTAAGGTGAAAATTGCCCAAAATAAAACATCGCGCATTCATGCATCAATTGATGAATGCGCGATACAACTTATTATTATTGGTATTGTTCTTCAAGGACGCGGACAAATTGCCCTTCATTATGCGGATAACCGGATTTTGTGATTTTCACTTTCACCAATTTTCCAATCAAATCCGATGATCCTTCAAAAACGACGCGTAAATAATTATCCGTGTACCCCGCCAACATGTTTGGGCCAAATTCTTTCACATGTTCTTCCGGAATGACTTCCAACACTTCCCCTTCAAATCGGGAAGCGTACTCTTTCGCCAATTGATCATTTAATGTGATTAACCGGTGTACCCGCTCATTTTTCACTTCCTCATCGATCTGGTTTTCCATCCGGGCCGCCGGAGTTCCTGTCCGTTTGGAATATGGGAACACGTGAAGTTCCGCAAATTTATGTTCTTTTACAAAGTTGTACGTTTCCATAAATTCTTCTTCCGTTTCACCCGGGAAACCGACGATGATGTCGGAAGTGATCGCCAAATCCGGCAATGCTTCTTTCAATTTATTCAACCGTTCCGCAAAGAACGCCATCGTATATTTGCGGCGCATGCGTTTTAATACCGTATCCGAACCGGATTGAAGAGGAATGTGCAAATGGTTGACCACAATTTTCGATTCGCGGAGTACGTCAATGACTTCATCCGTCAATTGGGAAGCTTCAATGGATGAAATTCTCAAACGCTTGATACCTTTCACATTCGCTTCGATGTCACGAAGAAGCTGCGCCAAATTATAATCTTTGAAGTCTTGTCCGTAACCGCCTGTGTGGATGCCGGTCAAGACGATTTCCAAATAGCCTGCATCGACAAGGGCTTGAGCTTGTTTGATGACCGCCTGAGGGTCGCGGGAACGCATAAGACCACGTGCCCATGGAATAATGCAGAAGGTGCAGAAGTTGTTGCAGCCTTCCTGGATTTTCAATGAAGCGCGGGTGCGGTCCGTAAAATATGGAACGTCCATTTCTTCAAACACACGGTTTTTCATGATATTGCGGACTGCGTTGATCGGCTGTCTTTCTTTGCGGTACTGCTCGATATAATCAAGCATTTTCGCGCGATCTTGCGTACCGACTACAATATCTACGCCGGGGATATCCATAATTTCCGCCGGGGATGTTTGGGCATAGCAGCCTGTCACGCAAATCACCGCGTCCGGATTTTTACGGATCGCCCTGCGGATGACTTGGCGGGATTTTTTGTCCCCTGTATTTGTCACCGTACACGTATTTATCACATAAACGTCTGCCTGTTCTTCAAAATCAACTCGTTCGTAGCCATGTTCTTTAAATAATTGCCAAATGGCCTCGGTCTCGTAGTGATTCACTTTACAGCCTAATGTGTGAAAGGCCACAGTTTGCAAGGCAACACACCTCTTTCATTCAAATTCATATGATATGGCAGAAAGCACATATAAAGGTGCCGTTTCCGCTCGTAATATTCTGGGACCCAAAGCAACAGTGACTGCGCCTTGTTCTTTAAAGGCTTCCACTTCTTTCCTTGAAAGTCCACCTTCCGGCCCAAAAATAAATAAAATGGACTTCGATTCTTTATCATACACTTTTTTTAGCTTGTCCGCAAATCTTGTGTGCCCGCCCTTCGCCTCTTCTTCATCGGCAACAAATACGGCGTCATAAAACGGAATTCTTTCCAGGAGCTGTTGGAATGAAAGAGGTGGAAAAATCTTCGGCACTAACGTTCGGTGGGATTGTTCCGCCGCTTCCTGGGCAATTTTCGATAAACGTTCGATTTTCCGGTCGCTCTTTTTTTCATCCCATTTCACGATGGAACGCTCCGCTGCAAAAGGGAGCAATGCATGCATGCCGAGTTCGGTTCCTTTTTGCGCAATGAACTCGAGTTTATCCCCTTTCGGCAAACCGCAAGCAATATCCACCTGAACGGGCATTTCCGGTGATGGCACCGTTTCCCCCGTCTGCTCCACTTTCACGTCCTGACCTATTGAAACAATGGTGCAAACATAAGCAATACCGTTTTGAACGACAATAATTTTTTCGCCTTTCCGCATGCGCATGACTTTTGAAATATGCCGGGCAGCTTCGCCGGTGATCGTCATTTGCTTTTGGTCATTGAATGATTCCTCAACAAAATACCGCTGCATTCTGTCCTCCTAAAATAAGGAGTTGTCTTATCGACAACTCCATAAATTATTTTTTCGCGATGATGGATACCCAATCTTCCAGCATTAATACTTCTTCTATGGAAAAACCTGATTTTTCGAGGGCGCTTTTCACATCTTCTTTCTTCGCACCGATGATGCCGGATGTAATAAACGTGCCGCCCGGTTTCAGAATCCCATACGCATCATCGGTAAAGGTCATGATTACTTCCGCCAAAATATTGGCCACCACGACATCCGCTTCCGTTTGAACCGTCTCCAAAAGATTTCCTTGATGCACTTCGACGATTGAATCGACATGATTTAGCTCTACATTCTCTTTTGCTGATTTTACAGCAACGGGATCCAAATCCAAAGCAATCACCTTGCCTGCCTTTAAAAGGGCTGAAGCAATCGAAAGAACCCCGGAGCCGGTGCCGACATCGATGACCACATCTCCCGGTTTCACGACTTTCTCCAACGCTTGCAGACACATCACCGTCGTCGGATGGGTACCCGTACCGAAGGCCATCCCGGGATCGAGCTCAATGATCAGTTCATCGGAATTTTTCCGTTCATATTCTTCCCAAGTTGGAACAATCGTGAAATGTTCGGATACTTTGATCGGATGGTAATATTGCTTCCAGGAAGTCGCCCAATCATCTTCGTTCACTTCGCAAGTTGTCAGGATGTTTTGTCCCACGTTGATATTGAAATTTTTCAAGTTTGCGATTGCAAGTTTTATCTCTTCGATGGTTTCAGCCAAGAAGCTGGAAGCGGGAAGGTATGCTTTGACAATCACCCCTTCTTCAGGATAATCGTCCGGATTCAGGGCGTAAATTTCACCGAATTTATTTTCACGCTCTTTTAGATATTCTGATGAATCTTCAATCACCACTCCGCTGGCTCCAGCTTCATGAAAAATATTTGAAACGGCTTCAACCGCTTCATCAGTTGTCAGCACAGATAATTCAGTCCATTTCACTTGCAATCACACTCCAATTTTTACTTATGATTCCTTATTTTGACTCACCTTTGAACGTTTTTTTGATTTTATCAAATAATGAACTGCTTTGTTCTTCCGGAATATCGCCGCTGATTTCCGCGAATTCACGAAGCAATTGTTTTTGCCGTTCTGTCAATTTCGTTGGCGTGATGACTTTCACGTTTACGTATTGGTGTCCTCTGCCGTAACCATGGACATTTTTGACACCTTTGTCTTTGATACGGAATTGGGCGCCGGATTGAGTGCCAGGCGGAATTCTGAATTTCACTTTGCCATGAATGGTCGGAACTTCAATCTCATCCCCCAAAGCCGCTTGCGGGAACGTGATTTTCAAATCGTAGTATATATCGTCTCCTTCCCGTACAAAGTAAGGATGTTTTCCAACTTTGAAGACGATGTATAAATCACCAGGAGGTCCTCCATTGATGCCAGGTTCCCCTTGGCCAGCCACGCGCAATTGTTGTCCGTCATCGATCCCTTCAGGAATGGTGATTTTGATTTTTTTCCGTTTTTGGACTCTGCCTTTTCCAGCACAAGTCGGACATTTTTCAACGATTATTTTACCAGTTCCATGACAGGAACCACAAGTGCGTCGATTGACAATTCGGCCCAAAGGCGTTTCAATCGCTTGGCTGATTTGCCCTGTTCCGTTACATTTATCGCACGTTTTTGGACTTGTGCCAGGTTTTGCGCCGGAACCGTGGCAAGTATCGCACTCTTCTTCCCTTGGAATTTCGATTTCTGTTTGTTTCCCAAACACCGCATCTTCAAAAGAAATGTTCATGCGATATTGCAAATCGTCCCCTTTTCTTGGAGCATTCGGATCTCTTCTTCGTCTTGAACCGCCGCCAAAAAACGTATCAAATATATCTTCAAAGCCGCCAAAGCCGCCGAAATCGCCGAATCCGCCGCCGCTGAAGCCGCCGCCTTGGCCATTGACTCCGGCGTGACCGAATTGATCGTATTGTGCCCTTTTTTGATCATCGCTCAACACTTCATAGGCTTCATTGATTTCTTTGAATTTTTCCGCTGCATCCGGTTCTTTGTTCAAGTCCGGGTGATATTTTTTCGATAATTTCCGGTAAGCTTTTTTGATTTCATCCTTTGTCGCGTTTTTGCTGACGCCAAGGACTTCGTAATAGTCGCGTTTCATTACCTCACACTCGCTCTCTTTAACATAACGTCTATTTTATCATATATGCTAAAGTTTTGTTTACGTTATAACCGCCAAATGTTGTACCTGCCGCAAACGCTTCATCAAATTATCGGATTTTTAATGCAAGCGTGTGCGATAGTTACGTTTTAATTCGTCTATATTCATGGAAAAAGTCAAAGACCAGAAACGGCTTTGACTTCATCCAACCCATGTATTCAACAACCAATCGCTGATGAATAGTACAGCCATGTTGATAAAAGAGGCGAAAAGGCGGCGCGAAGGAGGGTGATTCAAATCAAGCCGCCTTTCGCTTTCACCAACATGGCAGTTTTATTATTTATCGTCGTCTTTCACTTCTTCAAAATCCGCATCCACTACACCGTCATCTTTTTTGCCTTCTCCATCAGGCTGGTTTGCTTGTGCCTGTTGTGCAGCTTCTTGATATACTTTCATGATCAAAGGTTGAAGCACACCTTCAAGTTTTTCTTTCGCAGATTTGATTTCGTCAATTTTACCATCTTTTAACGCTTTTGATAAAGCTTCTTTCGCTTCCGTCACGGATTTCTTTTCATCTTCCGTGATTTTGTCGCCCAATTCGTTGATTGTTTTATCCACTTGGAATACCAATTGGTCCGCTTCGTTGCGGAGATCGGCTTCTTCTTTGCGTTTTTTGTCCGCTTCAGCGTTTTCTTCCGCTTCTTTAATCATGCGTTGAATTTCTTCATCAGATAAACCTGAGTTCGATTGAATCACGATTTTTTGCTCTTTTCCAGTGCCAAGGTCTTTCGCTTTAACAGACACGATACCGTTTTTGTCGATATCGAAAGTCACTTCGATTTGCGGTACACCGCGAGGAGCCGGTGGAATATCCGTCAATTGGAATCGGCCCAACGTTTTGTTGTCCGCTGCCATTGGACGTTCACCTTGCAATACGTGAATATCCACTGCAGGTTGGTTATCTGCCGCTGTTGTGAAAATTTGAGATTTAGATGTTGGGATTGTTGTGTTGCGTTCAATCAATTTTGTGAACACGCCGCCCATTGTTTCGATACCCAATGAAAGCGGAGTTACGTCCAATAGAACGATATCTTTCACGTCTCCGGAGATAACCCCTGCTTGAATGGCTGCACCCATGGCCACCACTTCATCCGGGTTTACCCCTTTATGCGGCTCATGGCCAGTTTCGCGTTTCACCGCTTCTTGAACAGCAGGAATGCGTGTAGAACCGCCCACAAGGATCACTTTATCGATTTCGGAAGCGGATAGACCAGCATCGGAAAGCGCTTGGCGTACAGGTCCCATCGTACGTTCAATTAGGTCTTTTGTTAATTCTTCAAATTTTGCGCGAGTTAAAGATGTTTCCAAGTGTAATGGACCCTCTGGACCCGCAGTGATGAATGGCAATGAAATTTGTGTTGTAGTGGCGCTGGATAAATCTTTTTTCGCTTTTTCCGCTGCATCTTTCAAGCGCTGCATGGCCATTTTATCTTTCGATAGATCAATGCCATGTTCTTTTTTGAATTCTTCCACCAAGTAGTCAATGATTTTTTTGTCGAAATCGTCACCGCCAAGTTTGTTGTCACCGGCAGTCGCAAGCACCTCAAATACGCCGTCGCCGAGTTCAAGGATGGAAACGTCGAATGTTCCGCCGCCAAGGTCGAAAACCAGGATTTTTTGGTCTTCTTCCAATTTATCCAAACCGTAGGCAAGCGCTGCGGCAGTAGGCTCGTTGATGATACGTTCCACTTCCAAGCCCGCAATGCGGCCTGCATCTTTTGTCGCTTGGCGTTGGGCGTCATTGAAATATGCAGGAACTGTGATGACCGCTTTTGTCACTTTTTCGCCCAAGTAGTCTTCGGCATAGCTTTTCAAATATTGTAAAATCATTGCTGAAATTTCTTGAGGAGTATATTCTTTATCTTCCACCTTCACTTTATAGTCAGTTCCCATGTGGGATTTGATGGAAAGAATTGTGTTCGGATTTGTGATTGCTTGGCGTTTTGCCACTTCCCCCACAAGACGTTCGCCATTTTTGAACGCTACCGCAGAAGGAGTTGTACGGTTGCCTTCCGGGTTTGGAATGATTTTTGGCTCCCCGCCTTCTAATACAGCTACAACAGAGTTTGTTGTTCCTAAGTCAATACCAATAATTTTACTCATATTCAATTTTGCCTCCTATTTCACACACAAATTTCATTATTCATTTACAGAAACCATGGAAGGTCTTAATACGCGATCTTTCAATTTATAGCCTTTCTGCAATTCCTTCAATACGATGCCAGACTCTTTTTCAGGGTCTGATTCTTGCATTATGGCCTGATGAACATTCGGGTCAAATGGTTGACCGACAGCCGGAATCACTTCAAGCCCTTCTTTTTTGGCCGCTTCGATAAGGGCATTGTAGACCATTTCAATGCCTTTATATAAAGAATTTGCGTCCTCAGAAGCAACTTTCACCTGCAATGCCCTTTCAAAGTTATCAATGACCGGCAATAAATCTGTCAATAGGCTTTGAGCGCGGTATTTTTCAGCGGCTTGCAGGTCAAGCTGGCTGCGACGGCGCAAATTCTCAAAATCCGCTCTCAATCTTAAATACCGATTTTCTTCTTCCGCCAATTTCGCTTCCAACTCGGCGATTTTCGCTTTATAAGCATCCACGGAAACTTCTTCTGAACTTTCCTCAGCCGATTTGTCCGCTTCTTCATTGTTTGCCGCTTCATCGTTTACGGAAGCTTCTTCAATGGTTGCGTTTTCCGCTTTCTCGATTTGTTCTTCTTTCTCTATCGTTTCTTCCTGTTTGTTCTTGTTTTCTGCCGTTTCGGACACCTAAAATCCTCCTTACTGTCCATCGTTCAATTTTTCGGATAAAGTTCTGGATAACCCTCTTCTTACAATGTCAAGCAATGTTACGACCCGCTTATAATCCATCCGGGTTGGACCAATGATGGCAATCGCCCCGTTCTGATCTTCTCCGGCACTGTAAGACGCTGTGATCACACTGCAGTGTTCCACAGCGATATGATTGTTTTCGGATCCGATGCGGATCGTAATTCCCCGTTTCACCGGCTGGAACAGAGAAATGACTTGGCTCTTTTTGTCCATTAAATCCAACAGTTGACGGATTTTATTGATATCGTGGAACTCCGGCTGGTTTAACATATTGGTTTTGCCGCCAAAGTAAATTTTACTATCATTTTCCACAGATGCAACTTTTAGCAATGATTGAATGATGGAATCCGCCATATGGACATGTTGTTTCAACACTTCATACGTTTCTTTTTCCAATTTGCTTTGAAGATGGATCAATGGAACCCCAATCAAACGTTCATTTAAAATATTCACCGTTTTTTCAATATCCGATGAATCAAAGCCCTCAGGCAATAAAATGACTTGGTTTTCGACATGACCCATATCTGTCACAATGATCGCAACAGCAGTTTGTTTGGATAGCGGAATGATTTGAAAACGTTTGACCCTGTGTTCCGTCACATTCGGGCCGAGCAAAATCGCAGTATAGGAAGTCAATTCAGACAAAATGCTGGCAGACTCCCGGATAATTTGTTCAACTTCGACTTTTTGCTTCTCAAAAATGGATTGAATCAAATTTATTTCCTCTACAGACATGCGCTTTGGCTGCAATAGGTGATCAACATAATAACGGTACCCTTTTTCAGAAGGGATGCGCCCGGATGATACATGCGTTTTTTCCAAATATCCCAGCTCTTCCAAATCCGCCATTTCATTCCGGATTGTGGCGGGAGAATAATTGATTCCCTTCTTCTTGGAAATCTGACGGGATCCTACAGGCTGAGCTGACGTAACAAAATCATCAACGATAACTTGCAAGATTTGTAATTGACGATCAGTTAACATGAAAACCACCTCTGTTAGCACTCAAGAAGCGAGAGTGCTAATACTATAATTAAATTAACAAAACAATGAATCAGTGTCAACGAAATACCCCTACTCGCTCAACAAAAATTGTTGAAACACTTCATTGCCCAAGAAGCGGCCTTTTTTTGTCAACTTCAATCGTTCTTCCTCTTCCGTGACCAACCCTTCATTCTTCAGTTCGTTGATAATTTCACCGTATTTTTCTTTCATGGAAAAACCCATTTTCATTTCAAATTGTTTGAAGGATACCCCTTCATTTTTCCGCAATCCCAAAAACATTTCTTCCTCGCATTTTTCCATCAATGTCACTTGATGGCTGTGAAGAACAGGAAGTTGTCCCATCCCGATGGACTGCAGATACTTTTTGATGGGACCATGGTTGGAATAGCGGACGCCCTTGATATATCCGTGGGCACCGGCGCCAAATCCCGCATATTCATCGTTGTCCCAGTAAATTTTATTGTGAACGGATTCAAAACCTTCCTTGGCGAAATTGCTGATTTCGTACTGATGTAAACCGCCCTGTTCCATTTTCTCCATCAAACGTTCATACATTTTTGCCTCCAGCTCTTCTTCCGGCAATTGCAGTTTTCCTTTTGAATATTGAATATAAAAAACCGTTTTCGGTTCCACGATCAATGAATAAGCCGAATAATGCGGCAAATTCAATGCAAGCGCCTTTTCAAGGGTGTCCTCCCATTGCTCCATCGACTGTCCCGGCAAACCGTACATCAGATCGATGCTGATATTTTCAAAGCCGGCTTCCATCGCGTTTTCAATGGCGCGATATACTTCGTCATTTGTATGGGTTCTCCCCAGTTTTTTTAGAAGTTGTCCATCAAAAGATTGGACCCCTAAACTTAAACGGTTGACCCCTCCGCTTCTTAACACTTTCAATTTATCGACGGTCAGTTCATCCGGATTGGCTTCGGCTGTGAACTCCAACACATCGGTTGATAAATGTTGGGCAATGAGCTCCAACAGGCGGTCAAGCTGCCTTGGGGAAAGGGCTGTTGGCGTGCCCCCTCCCAAATAGATCGTTTCCAGATTTGCAAATTGCTCAGGCGAGTTTAAAACGGCCATCGCCATCTCTTTCCCGACCGCTTCGATATATTCATCCACCGGCTGTTTGTGGAAATACACTTTGTTAAAATCACAGTAATTGCATATTTGATGACAGAACGGGATATGGATGTAAACCCCTCGGACCATGGAAACCCTTCTTTCTACTATTTATCTTACTATTGTACATTTTCAATCCGAAAATTCAATGTTGAAGGCACAGAAAAAAGCCACCCGATGACCGAATGGCTTTCTGTCATTGTAAATGATCGATTGCATATTGCGCTTCTTCCGGAGTGAATTTTTCCCCATATTCGGAAACGAGCTGATCATAAATCGCCGAGTTGGACATGTTCATCGATTCCGCATAAGATTTGGCTTTTTTCAATGCATTTTCTTTCCAATCTCTTTCCAGATGATCGACGNATCGTTTTGGCATAGGTTTCGGCTTTCTTCAATGCAGCCTTATACTCCCTTGGCACTTCTTCTTTTGCCGTTTCAGGAGCTGTATCGGCCGCTTCCTCATCAGCTACATCCGTTTCCTTATTCTCCTCCTCAACGGCATTCTTATCTTCCGCAGGGGCTGAAGCGTTATCCGCATCATCCGCCACTTCCTTTTCGTCGCCTCCGGATAAAGAACCGATAAGAGTGATCACAAAAACGATGACAAGCGCAATAAACCACCAACGTTTATAAAACGGTTTTTTCAATTTTCAAATCCCTCCCAGTCACTGAATCACGGTTGATTCTTTTCACTTATTGTTTTCCATCGTTTCAGTCATTAAACGGCAAAAAATATGGAAGGGATTGAAAGCTGTTGGAAATGAAAAAAAGACATAGCAACGTGGCTATGTCCAAATTCGGCAAGCACTTTATTTATTTTCTTCATCCATTCGCAATACGGCCATGAATGCTTCCTGCGGGATTTCGACAGAACCGACCTGTTTCATGCGCTTTTTACCTTCTTTTTGTTTTTCAAGCAATTTGCGTTTCCGGGAAATGTCTCCCCCGTAACATTTGGCCAGCACGTTTTTGCGCATCGCTTTGATGTTCGAACGGGCGATGATTTTTGTTCCGATCGCCGCCTGAATCGGCACTTCGAATTGTTGGCGAGGGATGATGTCTTTCAGTTTTTCCACAATCACTTTGCCCCGTTCATAAGCGAAATCCCGATGGACGATAAAGCTTAATGCATCGACTTTCTCGCCATTGATTAATATATCCATTTTCACCAATTTGGATGGTTTATATCCAATCAACTCATAATCGAAGGAAGCGTATCCTTTCGTGCTTGATTTTAAATGGTCGAAGAAATCATAAACGATTTCAGATAACGGCATTTCATAAATGATTGTTACGCGCGTTGAATCAATATAATCCATATTGATGAATGTGCCGCGTTTTCTTTGGCAAAGTTCCATTACGGCACCGACATAATCATTCGGCACCATGATGGTCGCTTTCACATACGGTTCCAGCACTTGGTCGATTTTTTGAGGCGCTGGCATCATGGACGGATTGTCCACTCTCACTTTGGAACCGTCCGTCATTTCCACTTCATAAATAACCGATGGCGCTGTTGTAATAAGATCCAAATTAAACTCTCTCTCCAGACGCTCTTGGACGATTTCCATATGCAACAATCCCAGGAAGCCGCATCGGAATCCAAAGCCCAATGCCTGGGATGTTTCCGGTTCAAATTGCAGAGCCGAATCATTCAATGCGAGTTTCTCAAGGGCTTCCCGCAAATCGTTATATTTTGCCGTATCGATTGGGTAAAGTCCGCAGAACACCATCGGATTCAATTTCCGGTAACCCGGCAGAGGCTCCTTCGCCGGACGGTCGGCAAGGGTGATGGTATCACCGACATTCGTATCGCTGATATTTTTGATCGAGGCCGTGATGTAACCTACATCTCCCACCGTCAACTCTTCGACCGGATTGATTTTTGGCGTATGTACTCCGACTTCCACCACTTCATATTCGGCGCCTGTCGCCATAAAGCGGATTTTATCCCCCGGTTTTACGGTACCGTTGACGATTCTGACCAATACAACGACGCCTTTATAGGAATCATAGTAAGAGTCGAAAATCAAGGCTTGCAACGGTGCGTCAGGATCTCCCGATGGGGCAGGGATTTTTTCGACGATTTGTTCCAGAAGTTCATCAATACCGATGCCGGCTTTTGCACTCGCCAACACGGCGTCTTCCGCATCCAAGCCAATCACGTCTTCGATTTCTCTGCGCACCTTTTCGGGATCGGCTGCAGGCAAATCGATTTTATTGATGACCGGCAATATTTCCAAATCATTATCCAGGGCCAAATATACGTTGGCAAGCGTTTGCGCCTCGATTCCCTGCGCCGCATCCACCACCAGAATGGCCCCTTCACATGCGGCCAAACTTCTTGACACTTCATATGTAAAATCGACGTGTCCAGGGGTGTCGATTAAATGGAAAATATAAATTTGTCCATCTTTTGCCTGATATTTTAACTGAACGGCATTCAATTTGATCGTAATGCCCCGTTCCCGTTCAATGTCCATGGAATCCAGCAGCTGTTCCTTCATTTCCCGTTCAGTCAACGCTTTCGTTTTTTCCAAAATGCGGTCGGCCAATGTGGATTTGCCATGGTCAATATGGGCAATAATTGAAAAGTTTCTGATGCGTTTTTGACGTTCTAATCGTTCTTCGCGATTCATATCTCCACTCCTAACAAATGCCTCCATGCGATCGTTGTCCGTCTACACTCGCTTTCGCAGGAGGCTTAAACTTTCCGTATATACTGTTCTGATTTATAGCGTATTCTTTCATTCTTTTGTTCTTCATAAAATATAAACTAAGTTGAATTATACTATGAACCGGGACGAAAGCACAATAATAAACAAGTATAGCAAAATAAGGGGCATACACGATTCGGTTCGTGCAAAAAAACAGCGTTTAAAAGAGGACCCTTTAAACGCTTACAAACGCGATCATTTTTCAACCAGACTGTTTGCCACCGCTTGTGCCAACACCGCCACCGTCCGGTACACTTCATCCTCCGTGTTATCGATGCCGCCGATTTCAATTAAAATAAATTCCTTCGCCAAATCTTGATTATACACTCCATCTACGCCCGTCCCCTTCTTTTCAATAATTCCCTTGGAAATATTCGGAATAATTTCATTCATGGAATTGCTGATGGTTTGGGCGATGGCCTTATTGGATTTGTAATTCGGGTTTTCCGCACCAATGACAAAGGACACTTTCGCATAGGAAACATTTTTATGGACAACGGTCGTCTTATTGCGGGAAGTGGAATCCCGATGAATATCCAAAATCAGGTCATATTGATTTGTCTTCAATTCTTCGGCAACATATGGCCTTACCGTTTTATATGCATCAACGATCGTTTTTCCGTTTTCCTTCAAAACGGACATCACATCCACATCAAGGGTGCTGGCTGTGATCCCGTTCAACCGGAAATAATCTTCAAACAGCTGATGCATGGAATATAAATTGGCTTGATCGTCATAAACGGCGACCATTCCCTTTTCATTTTCCAGAAACGGCTTATAGGTTTCATGGGAATGGGTGAACAACAGCAACACTTTAAACGGATCCTTTGGAGGCGCCACATCAGAAACTACTAAATCATTCGCCGCATAGAGTATCTTCTCTTCTGGTGTAGCAGGCACAAATTTCTCGTTGTTTGGGAAAGGCATCATTCCTATCACGATCGGTAACGAGAAAAAGAAAAGTATCGTCAGTACAAATCTTTTAAAATTTTTCATTTCAGCATCCTCTCCTTCCTCTACGATATGGAAGAGAGAGAATTTTTAGAACTAGTTCACTTTTTCCTCAATCCATCTAAACAGACAATTGCTGATCAGTGTCGAGTATTTCGTCATCCAAATATCGACTTCTTTTGGTGTCACAATCAATCGTTGGGAATTGGACAGGAGCACTTCTTCGAATAATTGTCTCCTTTCCGCTTTCGACCAGGTGGACCATTCGCCAAAAATCGGACGAATGACATTAAAGTCGACATCCTCCTCGGAAGTATCGGAAGTCCAGGCTGTGACAGCCAGTTTTCCGGAAGGTTTATCTTTCTCTTGAATTTTTTTCGCAATGGAACGGAATACTTTATCCACCGCATCGGCAATGATCACCGTTGCATCCACCACCGTGGGAACACCAATGGCGGTTACCGGAACCCCCAACACTTCTTTTGAAATTTCCGCCCGCTGATTCCCGACGCCGGAACCGGGATGAATACCCGTATTGGTGATTTGGATGGTTTTGCATAATCGGGATGTCCCCCTTGTCGCCAGGGCATCTATGGCGAGCACCAAATCCGGTTGAATTTTTTCTGTCAATGCATGGACAAAATCGCTCGTTTCAAATCCCGTCTGCCCAGTAACCCCCGGCGCATACAAAACAAATTGTTCCACATGGTTTTCCAACTGTCTCGCCTGCATTGCATCAATGGTAAAGGGTCCAATGGCGTCGGGTGTAATCGTCTTGTTTCCCAGACCAATGACCAACACTTTGCTGTCTTTTGTGAGCTCAATGTCTTTATGAATTTCATCGATATATTTCAGAAAAGATTCTGCCAATTGCTCGTTTCCGTCATGGTCATCAATATTTAAAGTGGGAACCGTCAACGTGATGTATTGCCCTTCTTTTTTCCCGATTTCTTCGGCTCCTTCACTATTGACGATCACTTTTGTCACTTTGACACGTTTTTCGTTGAATTCTTCAAATCGGACGCCTTCCGAGTCATCTAATTGCTCTTTTTGTTGTCTCGTCTGATGCTGAACGACCTCTTCCGTTTCATCGATTAAGTCAGTTCTAGTCCAATTGATTTCTTGCATGATGATCACCTCTTTTCTATCATGTTCATTCTGTCAAGTAAATATTCTTTGCATTTATGTGTTGCAATTAAAGATTTCCTTTTGTATAATGTTTTCTGTTGTATTAACAATTGATTAGAGAATTTATCATCTCGTATTCTTATTAGGAGGTGAAAACATGCCAAATATTAAATCAGCAATCAAACGCGTAAAAACAAACAAAAAAGCAAACGTTGCAAACTCTTCAGCAAAATCAGCTATGCGTACAGCTGTGAAAAAAGCTGAGCAAGCAATCGCAAGCGGTGCTGACAACGCTCAAGAATTAGTGATCCAAGCAACTAAAGCTCTTGACAAAGCAGCAAGCAAAGGACTCATTCATAAAAATGCAGCGAGCCGCAAAAAATCTCGTCTTGCAAAAAAATTAGCTCAAGCGAACTAAAATAAAAAGATCAATTGTTTTCCCAGACAATTGATCTTTTTTCATACGGAAACAAAAAATCAGGCTATTAAAAAGCGGAAAAACTTTTTAATAGCCTTTTTCTTTCTATAAACTTTTCAGTAAAAACATCTCCAAATATCTTTCCCTGTTGCCCCCGGTCGTTTTCAGCTGCAAATCGATTTCGGCCAGGTCGTTCAACGCCTTCAACAATCTTTCTTCCGTAGGGCGGTCTTTTCGATCCAGCATCAGTTTCACCCTGTAGGGATGGATTTTTAATTGCTTTGAGATTTGCGTTGGCGGATAGCCCTTTTTATGTAAATAATAGACGCTGTTCATTGTTCTTATGTTGTTTGCAAGCAGCCCCACCAATTTGATCGGCTCTTCCTTTTGGCGCAATAAATCATGATAAATCCGGAGAGCTTCAGGGGTGTTGTGGGCAAAATAGGCGTTCAACATTTTAAATGCATCATGTTCGAGGGTTTTCGCAACAAGATCCTCCACCAGCTCTTTTGTAATTACAACGTCTTCCCCCAAATAGAGAGCCATTTTTTCAATTTCCATTTGAAGCTGATTCATATTTTCCCCGACCATTTCCACCAGTTTATCCAACGCATCGTCTTCTATTTTTTTGCCCCATCTGGCCGCCTCGCTTTGGATCCAAACGGCCAAATCTTTTTCCCCCAGCGCTTCCGCGTGAAGCATGACACTCGTTTCTTTCATGAGCTTTGTAATTTTTTTGCGTTCATCCAATTTTTCATACGGGGCGGTAAAAATCGTAACGGCGAAATCGGAAGGGTGGTTCAACCAATTTTCAAGGCGCTTCAAATCATGTTCAATTTTTTCCGCCCCTTTCTCGGCCGCTTTCAAAAACGTGGCATTTCTGGCAACGATCAATTTCCGTTCAGATAAAAAAGGGAACGTATCCGCTTCATCGATGACAAAATCGACCGGCGTTTCTTCCAGATCGAAGGTGGTCATTTCCACTTCTTCCGTTTGACTTAAAACCTTTTTTAACCGTTGGATCGTTTCATCTATGAAATAAGTCTCTTCCCCATAGATGCAATAAACGGGGGCGATTTTTCCACTGTCGATGTCTTTCCAAACTTTTGCAAACATTTCTTGAACCTCCAAAACTTTCGGTAACAATAGTATACACGATTCAAATAAAGAACTGTATTTTTTGTATAAATTGTGTCAAAATGAAAGAGAAAAGTAAGAGAATTTCAACAATCTTATATAGCTTTTTATAAACTATTGACTTATAATGGACTTTGAGTAGGAGGTTATCATATGGCAAATCATAATGAAAATTTCGTTACACATAACCCATTTGAAGGCGAAAATGCTTCTTGCAAACGCAATGACGCAATTGACGCTGGAGTAGGCTTCTTGGTATCATTCTTATTCTTCACATTAATGTTTGTTATTGCAATTATTTTTGATGCTGTAGCTTAATTTTCAATAGAGTGTAGACAAGGGAAACCTTGTCTACACTCTTTTTTATCCTTCATTTTAGTAGTCTGCGCCCGCTTTAACTTCCATTTGCCGGTCTTTCACGACGATTTCAATAGTCCCCACTTCCCCTGTCGTGAGCGTTTTCAGACCGTTCCGTTGATACCGTTCCACCACTTCTTTATGCGGGTGGCCAAACCGGTTGTTTTCCCCTGCACAGAAAACGGTCAATACGGGCATCAATCGTTGTATAAATTCATCGCTGCTGGAAGTTCTGCTGCCATGATGGCCGGCCTTCAACAAATCGATTGCGGAAAGCTTTGGGTAGGTTGCAATCAGCTTCCGTTCCCCCTCCGCCTCCAAATCTCCTGTAAACAAGCCTTGAAAATCCCCCTTCTCCAAATATAGAACGAGGGAATCGTTGTTTCCTTCATACTTAAGATCATGGGGCCAAAGATATTGAAAGGTCACATCCCCTTCTTTCCATCCAAATCCCGCCATTTGCTCTTTGATTGGCACTTTTTGTTTCTTCGCCTCCGCAACCAAATCATTCATCACCGGCTTGGACAACGAAGAAGGAGTGATATGAATTTCACCTATCCGGATTTCCCTTAAAATTTCTTCCGCCCCTTCCACATGATCGCTGTCGGCATGGGTTAAAATGAACGCATCAATTTTCGAAATGCCCTTCCCTTTCAAAAAAGGAACGACAATCCGCTTGCCTACTTCAAAGGGAATCCCTTCCTTCCACTTTTCCTGTTGAAACCGCAAAACCCCTCCTGAATCAATCATATACACTTTCTTCCGATAAGGGAGTTCAATCACGATGCAATCCCCCTGCCCCACATCCACGAAGGTGATCACCAGATGCGGATTCAGTCTTCCGTGAAAATGAAGAAGGAGAACCGGAATAAATAAAACAGGAACTATGTATTTCAGTTTCGCCCGGCAATCGATTAAATAAAAAGCCATAAATACGCCGATATAAGCAATGGTTATCAGCCATAAGGGAGGCTTGCCCGGAATCCACATTTGGTAAGGCAGAGATTCCAGAAAGAACGTCAGGTTTGTGATCAGAAGCCGGAATGGCTCATAACATGCAAAAATGAGATCGGATAAAGGCAATGGAATGAAGGTAAGGAGCAGTAACCCGATATTGATGGGCAAGATAAGAAAGGAAAAAAGAGGCACGTAAAACAGGTTGACAATAAACGAGGAAAGACTGAGTTCATAAAAATGATAAAGCAAAAGAGGATAAACCATTAGCTGGCAAAGGAAAGTAACATAAAAAGACTTCTTCCACCAAATGTGTTCGGATTGCAAAAAACGGCTGGAATAAACCAAACTTGCCGTAGCCAAATAAGAAAGTTGGAAACCAATCTGATAAATCACCCATGGCCCCATCCAAACAAATCCGATGAAACTGATGGCAAGGGCATCATCCACTGCAAGCCGGCCTTTTAATCGGGAAAGCATGACAAGTTCCACTACCGCCACCGCCCTCCATACAGATGGGGCACCACCGGCAAGAACTGCGTAAACCGGCAAGGACACCATAAGAAGAACCGTCGCCATTTCCCTTCTTATATGTAAACGGATGAGACATTCATAAAAAAGAAAGGCAAGAATGGCAATATGCAATCCGGAGATGGCAAACAAATGGGTAATACCTAATTTTTGATATGCCCTTTTCGTTTCATCATCCACATCCTCCTGCCATCCGATGAGCAGCGCTTCCGCTTCGGGAGCCAATGTGGATGGAAAGGTTTTTTCAATATGTTTTTTCAAATGAAACCTCATCAGGCTGATTTTTTGAAGCAAGGATCTTTCCGTGCCGGCATATTGCAAATGTGAGATTTCCGCGATGCCACCAGCACCTTTGCTTTTCAAATAGCTTTGCATATGAAAACTGTATTCATGGTAAGGTCTTTTTGGCTCCACCACTTCCCCTTCCACATAAAACCGCTTGCCGGCCAAAGAAGTGGATTCAAATCGGCGCTTTTCCTCTTCGGAATTCAGCACATACGTTACATACACTTTTCTTCCATCTGCGTCTTTCATCAGCCCTCTTAACGTATCACCACGGATTTTATATTCATCCGTCCATGTATAAAACCCTGGCAAAAGAATCGGCTTTTCAATTTCGTTCAATTGAAATGAAACATAACAAAACGTGGCAAACCCACACATAAATAAGAAAACAAGATGAAAGGGATGGAACTTTTTAAAATAGGCATGAAACCCTAAGGGAAGTAGCAAAAGCAAAAGCCATACGGTCTCATGGGCGCTGACGGAAGCGATGAGCACCGCCAAAGCGAAATAAATCCATTTATGTTTCAGGATCAAATAATTTCTTCACCTGCTCTTCAAAAAGGGATAATTCTTTTTCATCGGCTCCCATTTCCCGCAATTTGTTCAATAAATCCACCGCCAGTTGGAATTTTTCATCCTTTAAAAAATCAATTTTCGACTTGTCGAAAGGCACTTGAACAACGCCCACCCCAGCCTGTTCCAACAATTGCATGGCATAAGGGTCGTTTTTATAATCGCTGGCATAATAAACGTTTTTGATGCCGGATTGGATAATTGCCTTTGTGCATTGCAGACATGGGAAATGGGTGATATAGATATCTGCTCCATCGGTAGGAATACCGTATTTTGCACACTGGAGCAATGCGTTAATTTCCGCATGAATCGTGCGCACACAATGGTTGTCCCTGATATAACAACCTTTATCAATGCAATGTTCCGCACCGGAGATGGAACCGTTGTAGCCCCCCGCAATGATCCGCTTTTCGCGCACAATCGTCGCACCTACACTCAGTCTTGGACAAGTACTTCGCAATGCCAATAGATGGCTTTGCGCCATAAAATATTGATCCCAAGTAATTCGCTCCATATGATTCCCTCCGTATTGTAAAATTGAAATTCTATTATATCGTAATGAGATCCTTCAGTTTTTCAAAGGTCTTTTCTCCAATGCCGGAAACATTTTTGAGTTCATCAATCTGTTTAAATTTCCCATTTTCTTCACGATATTGGATAATGGCTTTTGCCTTGGAAGGACCGATTCCCGGCAAAGTCGTCAATTGCGACTCATCGGCCGTGTTGATATTGACCAACGGATCTTTTTGGCCTGCTGTTTTCTGGCTTTGCACAAAAACCGGACCAACGGATGATGGTCCTTCCCCCTCAAGGGACTCCCCTTTTTTCGGTATGTAAATCACCATTTCATCCTGCAATTTTTGTGCGTGATTGATATAGTTGGAATCGGCTTCTTCCGAATAACCGCCTGCCATTTGAATGGCATCGATAATCCTGTCTTCGGTTGTCAGTTCATATACTCCGGGAAATTTTACAGCCCCTTTTACATCCACGACGGCTTTTGCGGAAGCGGGCTCTTCCGATTGAAGGGTTTCATTGTCAGCGAGAGTTTGTTGTTGAGGAATGGTTGAAATGAGTTCAGTATCATCTGCACGGTCTTGCTGAAGAAAATAAATGACCATGATGATGCAAAGGATTCCGGGTGCGGCCATCATTTTTCCGTACTTTTTGAAAATTTCCTGGAAAATTATTGCGCACCCCTTCCAGAAGGTAAATCATATGGAGCTACCAATATCATACCGGATTTACCTTCTGTTTGAAAAGAGGTCACTTCACGGCGCGGATAAAAATCCGTTCACTCGTTGCCGATGGCGTTTGTTCTTCCCAATCGGCCGTAATGTATACCTGGGAGAACCCCGCTTCTTCCAGCCAGTCCTTATACGTTTCGATCGGAAAGGTTCTCTGATAATGTTCTTCATCAAAACGTTCATATAAATTGGCGTCATCATCCAATACAAAAAAAGTGATGTCATGATAAACGGAATGTTCCGCATCCCCTTTTTCTGTATACCAAATATAGACGATTTCCCCATCATCATACGTAAATGGGCTCTGTAAAAAGATGTGATCCATTTTATAAAGGGAGTGCACGTCAAAAAACAGCTGTCCTCCGATGCGCAACGATTCATATATTCTTTTGAAGGTTTCTTTCACTTGCTGTTCTTCTTGCAAATAATTGATAGAATCGATCGGAATGACGGCAACATCGACTTCAGAAAACCCTTCCAATTCATCCATGGACATTTGATAGAAAGGGATGGACAAGCCCGCTTCCTGGGCCCGCTCCTCTGCCATCGCAAGCATTGATTCCGATAAATCAATGCCGCTTACCTGATAACCTGCCCGAGCGAACAGAATGGATAATGTCCCTGTTCCACAGCCCACATCCAACAAGGTTGGATATTCGGAACATGGCGCATGATTTGTCACCCATTCCACGTACTTTTCATATGGAATATCTTCCATGAGCACATCATATACTTCAGCGAACCGCTCGTAACTATTCACCTGCTGCCTCCACTTCGATTTGCGGCGCGTCTCCCCATAATCGTTCCAAATTATAGAACTGGCGCTCGTCTTTGTTGAAGATATGGACAACAACATCACCCAAATCGATCAATACCCAGCGGGCGTTATCGTAACCTTCCACCCTTTTCACATCAAATCCATGTTCCTCGGCTTTTTCCTTCACTTCTCTCGCAATCGCCTGGATTTGCCGGTCTGAATTTCCGTGGCAAATAATGAAATAATCCGCCAATAAGGAAATATTTTTCATATTTAATACGACGATCTCTTCTGCATGCTTATCGTCCAATGCTTTATAAACTAGCTGTAAAAGATCTGCCATCGAGTAAAATTTCCTCTCCTTTTTTTAAACATATTTTGCGAAACAATCGAAAAGTTAAACAAACTATTTATAATAATCGTTGTAACATTCAATGGAAACAGGATAAATGGGCTGCTTTGTTTCCACCAAAAAAGCAAGGGAATGGCGGATACATGCACGCATTGCTTTATCCAAGTCTTCCTGCGCTTTCGCCCGCAATTTTTCAACTCCATCAAATTTGCGGTTTGGCTCAATCATATCCGCGATATAAATAATTTTTTCCAAAGTCGACATATTTGCCCGACCTGTCGTATGGTAACGGATGGCATTCAATATATCTTCATTGTCAATTTGGAATTCATTTTCCGCAATCCAGGCACCTACAGGACCGTGTAAAATCTCAGGTCCCCAATCCAATAATCTTGGATCCAGGCCATGTTCTTTCACGATGGTTTTCATCCATTCTTCATCGGCATATTTGGCCACATCGTGCAAAATGGCAGCGGTTTCTGCCGCCTTCATATCCGCTCCGTACTTTTCAGCCAATTGGATTGCAGTTTCCATTACTCCTATTGTATGAATAAATCTTTTTTCTGGCATTCGGGATTTGATTCGTTCCAAATATTCACTTCGCTCCATACAGACCTTCCTTTCGTATGTAAGCTTCCACTTCCGGCGGCAACAGGAATCTCAATGTTCCGCCCATCGCAAACCGCTTGCGGATGAGAGTGGAAGATAAAGAGATTTCAGGAGCCTCCACCATGATGATGTTATACGGCGACTCGGATTTCGTCCCTGGTCTTTTGATTCCAACAAACCGGACAAGTTCTGCAAGTTTCTCAATTTCATGCCAAGTGTGGAGCGTGTCGATCATATCTCCTCCGATGATGAAATAGAACTCCACATCCGGCTCCCGTTCTTTTAAAGCGACCATCGTTTCATACGTATAAGAAACTCCGCCCCGTTCCAGCTCAATCGTTTCCACTTTAAATTCTTTATAAGGTTTTACGAGCAGTTCCACCATGCGCAGCCGATTTTCATTCGTCGATTCATCATCCTTTTTTTTATGTGGAGCAATGGCATTGGGCATAAAGCGGACTTCGTCAAGCTGCAAGGCATGGTAAACTTCATTTGCCATAATCAAATGTCCGATGTGAGGCGGATTGAAAGTACCCCCTAATATGCCGACCTTTTTCATACATGAACACCCGACTTTATCGTTTATTTAGGTAATTGAATTCTTTTATGCTTCTTGGATTCTTTATATAAAACGACCGTAAGCCCGATCAATTGCACAAGCTCGGAATTCGTTCCTTCCGCCAAGGTTTCCGCCACTTCATGTTTGTCCATCTCGCAATTATCCAAAATGCGGACTTTGATCAATTCTCTCGCCTCAAGGGCATCTTCTATTTGACGAAGCATCTGTTCATTAACCCCACCCTTTCCTACCTGAAAAATCGGGGTCAAATGATGGGCCTCTGCCCGCAAAAATCTTTTTTGTTTTCCAGTAAGCATAATTTCCTCCTAGTAGTCTATTTTAATTGTTCCATCAATTTTTGCATCATGTTCTCTGTATCCGGATATTGGCCCAGCCAATGATGAAACGCGATTGCCCCTTGATGGACAAACATGCCCAATCCGGTGACAATTATAGCTCCCCGTTTTTCCGCTTCTGTCAAGAAAGGCGTCATTAAAGGATTATACACAATATCCGCGACAATTGTCTCCTTTTGCAAACGGTCCAAAGAAAACGGCAGCTTTTTTTCTCCAGTTGATAGGCCCAAAGAAGTGGCTTGAATGACAATGCCATATTGATCCAGTCGTTTTTCCGCTTCGTCAAGAGATAGACTTGTCCCTTCCCCAAGTTCTTCTATGATTGCCTGTGCTTTTGAGACCGTCCGGTTGGCGATGTCCACCTGTTGATAGCCATATTCCTTTAGCGCAAAAGCGATTCCCCTGCTTGCCCCTCCTGCGCCAATGAGGAGCACTTTTTTCTCCCGGTTCTTTCCAACGGCTTCTTCCAATGAATGGACGAAACCGGCGCCATCGGTATTATACCCTTTTAACTTGCCGTCCTTTGTCCGGACAACGGTATTCACCGCCCCCATTTTTACCGCCATGGGATCAATTTCATCCAAAAAGGGAATGATGGCTTCTTTATGGGGAACCGTCACATTCCATCCGCTTGCACCTAGCAATTTCAAGGCCGAAACCGCTTCTTTCAAATGCTCGCTTTTTACATGAATGGGGATGTATGCCGCATCAATCCCCATTTCCTGGAACCAGGCATTATGCATAAACGGCGATTTTGAATGGGCGATCGGATCGCCAATGACAGCAAACCATTTCTTCATTTTCCCAACCCTCTTCTCTATTAAATTAACGAAGGACGGATAAACACTTCCACCCCTTTAGGAGCATGGCAAGCTACAACCGCATTCGGCTGCTGCACCGTAATCCATCCCAGACCGGAAATGACAATGTCCGTCTTCCCTTCCTTGATGGAAAACTCATGGCGGACAAACTCCGGCAAATACTCCAAATACTCTTTGGAAGGAGGCGATAAAAGCTCCCCTTTATGTTCTTCATACAACGCATCCGCTTTTTCCAGCTTCGTGCGGTGGATCGGCAAATCGTTCGAAACATAAATGGTGAATGAATTGCGGTTCCCTTTCAGAAAATCAAATCGAGCAAGCCCGCCAATGAATAATGTCTGGTTGGAATTCAATTGATACACTTTCGGCTTTATTTCCTTTTTCGGCGTGATGTACTTCAATTCGCTCTCATGAATATGGTGGGCCATTTGATGATGGTTGATAATCCCGGGCGTATCATAAATGGCTTTTCCATCATCCAATGGAATTTCAATCATATCCAATGTTGTGCCAGGGAAATGGGAAGTGGTAATCAAATTGCCTTCCCCTGTCACCCGTTTGATGATTTGATTAATGAACGTGGATTTACCGACATTTGTACAGCCCACAACAAACACGTCTTTTCCGTCGCGGTACTGTTCTATCGTTTCAATGACTTCATCCATGCCATACCCTTTATGGGCGCTCACCAGCTTCACATCAACCGGGAATAGACCGAAATCGCGGCAGGCCCGTTTCAGCCAACGGATCACTTTTTCCCGTTTGACGGACTTCGGCAACAAATCGGATTTATTTGCGACGAGCAGAACCGGATTGTTGCCCACAAAACGATGTATACCCGGTATGAAACTGCCGTTGAAGTCAAAGATATCGACAATTTTCACGATGAGGCCGTCGTGTTCACTTAAGCCGTTCAAAATTCTCAAGAAATCATCATCCGTCAACCGGACCGGCTGAATCTCGTTGTAATGCTTCAACCGGAAACATCTTTGGCAAATGATTTGTTCCTTTTCCAATGTTTTTGGCGGTGCATAGCCCGGTTCTTCCGGATTTTCCGTCTGTATTCTTACACCGCAGCCAATGCAAGTTGGCATTTCCGTCATTATCTTTCCTCCCACATCGTTATTCCTTTTCGTCTTAATACATTAAACAAGCGCCGTTCAAAAAATCGGTTAAAGCGCGTAACAAAGCCGTCCGACTCCGCAACTGGACGGACTAAAAACGTATAGAGATTTAGCCGCTTTGCCCCCAAAATATCCGTGAGCAATTGATCGCCAATCATGGCAACCTCTTTTTTATTTAATTGCAATTTTTTTAGCGCCGCTTTGTAAGCCTGTCCAAGAGGTTTTTTCGCACGGTAAACGTAAGGGAGATTTAACGGCTCCGCAAACCGTTTTACCCTTGCTTCGCTGTTGTTGGAAGCGATGACAATCTGTATGCCCGCTTCCTGCATCATCCGCATCCACTTCGCAACTTCCTCCGTTGCGTCCTTTCGATTCCATTCGATTAATGTATTATCTAAATCGGTAATCAAGCCGCGAATTCCCAACCGTTTCAATTTCTCGGGCGTAATTTCAAACACGGATGTTACAAATTCGTTTGGCAAAAATAACTTGTACAAATCCCTTTCCTTCCCCTTCACAAAATTTTTTATATTCCATTATAGCATAACCTTCGATTTGAAACCTATGTAGCGGATGCATTCCATCGCCGGCCGCCATCCCCAAATAATAGTACAACATTTGAAACATTTTCTAAACTATCAAATAATCAGCATTTCTATCAATACCCCATCCCATTTCCCTTTTTTCTACAAAATGAGCCTAATTGCGCATTTTTGCATAAACTATTTCATATAATGTCGAAAAAAGCGGAAAGGATGTGCTCCTTGGGCGGTATATTTGCATCACTGATTCAGCTGTGGCTAGACATCCCCGCATTCCTCGGATACCTCAAAGGCCAGGCATTCCACAAACCATTCACATCAGAAGAAGAAGCCGAAGCGATTGAACGGTTTCTGGCAGGCGATGAACAAGCAAGACTGGATCTGATCGAACGCAATATGAGGCTCGTTGCCCACGTTGTAAAGAAATTCCACCCACCCCACGAACAATTGGACGATTATATTTCCATTGGAACCATCGGATTAATGAAAGCGGTCAGCAGTTACACCCCGGATAAAAAGACCCGCCTTGCCACTTATGCGGCACGTTGCATCGAAAACGAAATACTCATGCATTTGAGAGCCCAAAAAAAGGTGCAAAAGGACGTGTCTTTGTTTGAACCGATCGGTGTCGACAAAGAAGGACAATCTTTGCAAATCCGGGATATATTGCAGCTGGATGAAAAGCCGGCCATAGAGAAAATCGAACAAAAAGAAAGCTTCGAACAATTGTATTCTTATCTGAACACATTGGATCCAAGAGAATTGGAGATTATCATTTACCGTTACGGCCTGAACAATGAAGAACCGTTGACGCAAAAAGAAATCGCCAAAAAATTAAATATTTCCAGGAGCTATGTATCCCGCATCGAAAAGAGAGCTCTTGTGAAATTGTACCAGCAATTTAAACATAATCAAAATGAAAGAGAGAGGGAACGGGAGAAAAAATTAAAAGACTGAGCCGGCTCTTCGGCAGGGCCGCTCAGTTCTTTTTTTCAAAAGAAAAAGCTCATTTAAATAAACATTTAAACGAGCCGTTGAATCATTATTTTTTAAATTTAGCCAAATCGCTGTTTGCACCGTAATAAGCGATAAGCCCTACAAGTGCAGTAATCGTAACAGAAACTAACATCAATGTTAATTCCATAATTTAACCTCCTCATCAATATAACCGCTTACCTATATATTACTTTTTCCAAAATGATACCGTCAAGACCTTCTCGAGACCTTATAATTTCTCGATGGTTTTTAATACGATCTCCGTTGAATGTTTCGCCGCCAAAGGCAGAAATTCATCGAAACTGATATTGGATTCCTTTCCTGCTATATCCGATAATGCGCGAATCACAACGAAAGGCGTTCCGAAATGGTGGCATACTTGCGCCACGGCAGCCGCTTCCATTTCGCACGCTTTCATTTGCGGGAAATGGTTCCGCACCGCTTCCACCCGCTCCGGTTCGCTCATAAAGGAATCGCCGGAACAAATCAATCCTACACCGTATTTATGATCTCCGATTTCTTCCACCGCTTCGACCGCCAATTTCATTAATTGTTCATCGGCTTTAAAAGCGGCAGGCATTCTTGGCACTTGCCCCATTTCGTATCCAAAAACGGTGCAATCCACATCATGGTGGCGCACTTCATCCGAAATGACGACGGAACCCACTTCCAGCTCCGGATCATATCCTCCAGCAGAACCGGTGTTGATCACCGCATCCGGTTGAAATTGATGCAGCAAAATCGTTGTGGACATCGCCGCATTCACTTTTCCGATTCCGCTTTTTAACAGCACGACATCTTTGCCTTTATATGTACCCGTCGTATATTCGCAGTTGGCAATGGTCGTCACCTGTTTATTTTCCAGCGCTTCCCTCAACAGTTCCACTTCTTCCTCCATTGCTCCGATGACTGCTATTTTCATTCATTTTCCTCCTCTGAATAACATCTATTCCAAATTACCGGAAAAGATGGAAAAGGTCAATTCTTTGGAATTTGTTTCAGCACTTCCACTTTGATTGGAATCCAGCCGGAATTATCGATCCATTTGATATGAACCCGGAATTTTTCGGTCAAATCTTTCGATGAAACAACGGCAACGGCCCCTTTCCCCGTTCCGTCATTTCGTACGGACCAATAAATGATATCATCTTCCGGCAACTCAACGGCATTGCGGATGGTGATCAATTTTTCCTCATAGTCGACATGTCCTTCTTCAAATGCGGAAACGTGTTCACCTGTTTGTCTTGTCGGCGTCACTTTCCAGTTATTATTGACGATGACTTTTTCCACATTTGCATCCGTCGAAGCGGAAACGATGATTTCATCTTCATCCGCTCCGGATTCAACATCGCCCTCTTCATGGTTATTTTGTTCATTGTCATCTATAAAATCATTTGTATCCTTTTCCTCCGATGGATTTTCCTTGTGTTCTCCATGGTCATTTTTTTCTTGGACCGACTTTGTATCTTCAGCCACTTCATGATCCCCATCATCTTTTACGATAAAATAAACATTGATCACAATCAAAGCAGAGACGATGGCAATCAGCACATTCAGGATTCGGTTCATTTTTCGTTTATTGTCAGAATGTCGTTTCATTCTACGGCTTTTCATTTCTTGGTCTTCCATTTCCATGCAAATCCTCCTTACTACTACTTTCCATCTTACCAATAAAATGAGAAAAACGACGACTTCCAATAAATTTTTAATATAGTTGTTAAAAAAATATTACAAATGAAAAAGTCGACAAATTTCTTGAACCAAAATTTGTCGACCATATTGATGACTGGTTATATAGTTACTCGTTGGAAGAACGGATTTTTACGATTTTTACTTCCATTTCTCCACCAGGAGTTGTGAATTTCACTACATCTCCCACTTTATGGCCAAGAAGGGCTTTTGCGATTGGAGAATCGTTGGAGATTTTACCTTCAAACGGATCCGCTTCGGCAGAACCGACGATGAAATATTCTTCTTCTTCTCCATCAGGCAATTCAACAAATGTAACCGCTTTACCTAAAGTGACGATATCAGCCTCATTTTCATTTTCTTCAATAATGACAGCGTTGCGCAACATATTTTCGATCGCAGAGATACGGCCTTCCACAAAAGCTTGTTCCTCTTTGGCGGAATCATACTCGGAGTTCTCTGACAAATCGCCAAAACCGCGAGCCACTTTGATGCGTTCCACCACTTCTTTACGTTTTTCTGTTTTCAAATATTCCAATTCTTTTTCAAGCTTTTCTTTACCCGCTAATGTCATTGGGTATTGTTTTTCGTTTGACAACTCACTCACTCCTTAAGCAACATCACTTTTGTAATGCAATCATTTTCGCTTATTGCAAAATTTTTCTTATATATGATAAAACCCGGTTATTAGAAAAGCATATGTTGTGTTGGAACCATGAAGAACCAACGGATGCCCTCTAATAACCGAATTTTATATCGCAATATATAAAATTGTTTCGAATTGTTAAAATCATGCAAATAATACAATATTCATCATAGTACACATTGCATTTAGTTTCAAGTCAATTCGCTATTTTTTATTTCTTCTTCTCATCATATTATAACGATGTAATGGCTGATCCACTTTGAATTTCACGATTTGCAACGGATGGTTTGCCACCTCGATCGGCTCGCCGTCTTCATTCCACATTTGGCCGACCGTCATTGTGAAAGTGTCAATTTCCGGTCCGAAAAATTCAACCGTGTCGCCCGTCTTGAAGTAGTTGCGTTGCTGCAATGTGACCATTTGTGTATTTTCATCATAATCAAGCACAAATCCTGCGAAATCCCAATCCGGTTTTTTCGCATGGAAACCGAACATTTGCTGTTTGTAGCTTGGTTCGCCTTCAAAGAAAGCGGAAGCTGTTGCGCGGTTCGCACAACGATCCAATTCTTCCAGCCATTCCCGCTTGATTTTGAAATTGTCAGGATCGGCGCAATAGCTGTCGATCACTTTGCGATAAACTGAAATAACGGTTGCAACGTAGTGGATGGATTTCATGCGCCCTTCCACTTTTAATGAATCGATTCCCAATTCAATCATATGCGGGATGGATTCGATCAGTTTCAAATCTTTCGGGCTCATCGCAAATGGAGCATCGCCTTCATTGAATAAAGGCACTTGTTTGCCATCCACGTTTTCATACAAGTCGTAATCCCAACGGCAACTTTGACAGCAGCCGCCCCGGTTGGAGTCCCGTGCCGTCATATGGTTAGATAATACACATCGGCCTGAATAGGCGATACACATGGCTCCATGAATAAACGTTTCAATCTCAATATCCACTTTTTCTTTGATAAGGCGGATTTCTTCCGCACCTACCTCACGGGCTAAAACCACCCGGTCCAACCCTTCAGATTTCCAGAATTTTACCGCTTTCCAGTTCGTCAATGATTGCTGTGTGGAAAGATGGATTTCCAATTCCGGAGCCACTTTTTTACAAGTCTCGATAATCAGCGGGTCTGCAACGATGATGCCTTTGACGCCGACATCAGCGATCGCGCGCAAATATTCTTCGAGTCCCGCCATATTTTCGTTATGGGCGTAAATATTCGTCGTCACATAAATGACCGCCCCATATTTTTTCGCGAATTCCACACCTTCGCGCATCTCTTCAATCGTAAAGTTATCCGCGTTGGAACGCAAGCCGAATTCCTGGCCGCCGATAAATACCGCATCTGCCCCGTAATGGACAGCCACTTTCAATTTTTCCAGGCTTCCCGCAGGAGCAAGCAATTCCGGTTTTTTTGTAATGACGCGTTTTCCTTCAATTGTTTCTCGGATGTTTTCGTTTTGGATCAATTGTAAAGCCATCATACCCCTCCTTTCTTAATACACGGTTTCTTTATAAATAAATCCAGTATCCAATGGACGCAATGGCGGTTGAATGGCTTTGATTTGTTCATACAATCCATCTTTGATTTCATCGTACGCGTCTTCCCCTTCATCGAAATACGCATCGATGGCCTGGCGGTAAAGCTTCGTCACCGTTGTAATGTATTCTTCCGTTTGCAAAATTCCATCAATCTTCAATGCATCGATACCCGCTTCAAAAAACTCCGTCAATTCATCAATCAAACAAATGTCGTTTGGTGAGAAAATATGTGTGCCATTCATATCTTCATAAATAGGGTAACGATTGTTCCGCTCTTTGTCATGCAGGAACATATTTTTATTTTCTTTGCGGTTTTCCACTTCCATCACTTCGCCGCGATACAGGAAGTAATTGCCCAACAATTTCCGTTTGGATTGGAAAATGCAGGTCATCCCGTGCACTTGCACTTCAATTTCGTATTTTGAGTTTTCTTTGATTTCCAAGATTTCATCCAATGAGAGTTCGCGGGCCAACACTGCACGTTTCGCTCCTCTGTCTCCCCAATAATTCACTTGGAACCAGTTTGTTGCCGTCGTTTCAGGATTCCAATGCAATGGAATGTCGATGCCAAATTCCCGGACAGACACAACAACTGCGGGATCTCCAAACAAAATGGCATCCGGACCGATTTTCTTCATCTCTTGCAAATATTCATCCAACGCTTCAATGCGGTCGTTGTGGAATAAAGCGTTGCAAGCGACATACACTTTCTTGCCCGCCTGATGAATCATTTCCGTCGCTTCTCTCACTTCATCAACGGAAAATTCACCCGCAAGACGCAAGCCGAATTTTTGTTCTCCGATGACAAATGCATCGGCACCCGCATCAATCAATTCCTTTATATGTGGCAGTGACTTCGGCGTCACAAGCAATTCTGGTTTTTTCAAATACGTTCACCTCTTTAAACAAATTAGCAAACCATCCCCAACAGGAACAAAAGTCGTGTGGTAGCCGGGATGGTTTTTGATCCACTCAGTGAATTCTTTTAATTTCCGAATCATCGAGCGTTTTCCTCTTGGCACTTCTTCGATCGGAATGTCCGATAACCCATGCATAAAGATATTGTCGATATAAATGACCCCACCGGAAGGAACCAGGGGAGAATATTTTTCAAAAAAGCGCATATTTTGGCCTTTTGCCGCATCTATAAAAACAGCATCAAAAGCAGATGGAAATTCCGTTACATCCACTTCTAACGCATCTCCTTCAATCACCGTAATGCGACTTCCTGCATCCGACTCTTTGATAAATTCTTTAGCGAGCCGGATCCGTTCTTCATCCCTCTCGATCGTCACGATCTGGCAATCCGGTAAAGCTTCCGCTATCCGAATGGCCGAATACCCGATGGCCGTACCGATTTCAAGCAGCGTTTTTGGCCGTTGAATCCGCAATATTTGCGTCAACACTTCAATGGCTGGAAGCTGCATGATGGGAACATGGTGAGTTTGTGCATATTGTTCCATTTTTAGTAACAAGTCATTCCTCGGATGAATGAAGGACTTTATAAATTCCTCTGAAAACTCCATGTTTTCGCTCCTTCGATTGTATATAAAAAAAGAAAAACCAAACAAGTTGGCTTATATCGATGACCATTATGTAAAAATCAAATTTAATCATAACATGAAAATGACCGGAAAGCGAACATTCTTAACCGATTTTCCTTCAAAAAAATCCGATTTCCGACCTTTGACTGAAAGCCGTTTAATTCAATACACCATAAAAATAGCAGTTCAATCCGGTAAAGATTGAACCTGCTATTTTATGGATGGAGGCTATTCATTATTTATATATTGGTTTTTATTTTGCAAGTGTTCTTCAAACGATTTGGCAAAGTGATTGTTTCCTTCTTTATCCGCCAAGAAATAAAGATATTCTGTATCTGTCGGATTCAAAGCCGCTTCAATGGAAACGACACCCGCATTGGCGATCGGTCCCGGAGGCAACCCCGGATTCACATACGTATTGTATGGATTTTGCACTTTCAAATCTTCGTACAATACCCGTTCTTTATGTCCCCCCAATGCATATAATACACTAGGGTCCGTTTGAAGAGGCATGCCGATTTCCAAACGGTTATAAAAGACGCTCGCAATCGTTTCGCGATCCGTTTTTTCCGTTGCTTCCTCTTCCAATAAAGAGGCGAACGTCAACAGTTCATGCACCGTCATTTCTTTTTCCGCAAGCAAGGATTTATATTCACCGATCACACTGTTGGTTTTGTCAATCATCGGCAGAATGATGTCGTCCAATGAAACATTTTCGTCATAAAAAGAATAGGTTGCCGGAAATAAATATCCTTCCAACGGATACCGGATGTTGCCATTTAAAATTTCATCCGTAAAGAGTTCCGGATAGGTGGACATGACATTTTCAATGAATTCTTTGCTGTTGACCCGCTCCATGAATTGCTCTTTTGTATATTTCGTACGTTTTTCCACAATTTTTCCTATTTGTTCCAACGTCATTCCTTCTGGAACCGTAATGGTCATGACAGGCTCCCGATACACTTTGCCCGTTTTCAAGCTTTCAAGGATTTCATCCAGCGTCATGCTTGGCGTCATCGTATAATTTCCCGCCTGGAAATTGGATTGGTTTTTAAATTTTGCATAATATTTAAAAATCGTTGCGTCTTTAATAATTCCGCTTTTTTCTAAAATCTTCGAAATGGTGGATATTCCTGACCCCATAGGGATTTCCACTTGAATTTGCTCTTCTGATTCCGGATCAACCGGCTTCAAAGCGCTTTTTACATATAATGTTCCGAAAATGCCAATGAATAAGATACATGCGATGACAATTACCGTGACCCTTGCAACAATTCGGCGGACCACTTTTCCTTCCTGCTTTCGTTGCTTTATTTTTTCCATCATCTCCTGGTCCACATATGTCCCCCCTAACATTTCATAACATATGATATAAAAATCCGTAAAAATTAACAATATTCAAACACGGTTTCCCGTTCCCCTTTTATGTATTTTTACGTTTTTGTATGAAAAAAGTTCTTTTTGAACTTCATTTTTTGTCCCGTTATGTATGGGTTATAAGTAACAGGTCCTATTCTATGGCAGACCTTGTTTTCCTGCGGCCCTTCGATTTGCCGCCGCAGGAAAATTTCCCAATAGTGATTTATCGATTCGATTGATTTAAAAGCTCAAAGGTTTGCTCAACTTTTTTCCATTCCTCTTCTGATTCAATCGGGAAGATTTCCTGGATTGCACCGTCTTCCGATGATACATAGCTGGCGGCGTAAAGACCGCTGTTTTCGTCTTCATTTTCGATTGAATAAATCACATATGATTTCCCGAAATCTTCAATTGCAAATTGATGAACGATTTTGCATTCGACTTCATTTCCCTCTTCATCAACGGCTGTAAAGGTTTTATCTTCTGAAAAGGTGTCAATTAATGTGTTATAGACTTCTTCCACCATATCCCATTCTTCTTCAGTTTCGAGTTCCTGGAAATTGGTCATTTCCAAATTTTCATCCAGTTCGTAGCGGACAGCGGAAATTTCATCACTTTCATTTCCCTCTTCATCAACAATGGAATAAATGCAATAGGAATGATCGTCCGTGTCAAAGGTGAAAAGCACTTTACATGTCTTGATTCCATTTTCCGTTTCCAATTTGAAAAGTTGTTGATCCATATTTTCCTCCCGAAATTATGATTATTTCATAGTGTGGGCCGCAAAATCAAAAATAACCACACATTTTCACAAGGCATCGGCATCTTGAGCAAGAAAAAAGTAGGCACCGGAATGCCTACTTTATCCTTTTATTCTTCGTCCTCTATATCAAATTCTTCTTCCAAAGAATTTAATACTTCTTCAATCAAATCCCATTCTTCATCCGTTTCAATCGGAAGCAATTCCCCGTCTTTTCCATCCTCTGCAGGGATGAAGGCGGAAGCGAAAATTTCGATTTGACCATCTTCATCTTCTTCGGCGCCGACTAGGGAATACAGAACATAGGACTTTCCAAACTTCTCTGAATCAAATGTGTGAATGACTTCACACAAATGTTCATTTCCTTCTTCATCGACAACGGTAATTACATTTTCATCAAACTCATGATCATGTGCCATATTGGTCACCTCTTCCTATAAGATAAGCAACAATTTATATCATCCTCGACAAAATGTCTAGAGGGGCATATAAACCAATTTCAACTTTATTATTCACCCAATTCGGGTTATTTATGAAACGATTTGCTGTCCAAATAGCCCTGCAGTATCATGACTGCCGCCATTTTATCAATCACTTTCTTTCTTTTCTTTCTGCTGACATCCGCTTCAATCAGCATCCGTTCGGCGGCCATCGTCGTCAACCGTTCATCCCAGAGAATGACCGGCAATTTGAACGTTTCTTCCAAAAGCTTTTTATATCGTTCGGACGCTTCACCACGGGGCCCAACGGTATTGTTCATGTTTTTCGGATACCCCACCACAAATTCGGTGACCCCATACGCTTTTACCAGCTCTTTGATTCGTTCAATGCCAAACTCTCCAGCCTCTTCATCTATGTGAATCGTCTCGATCCCTTGAGCAGTCAGCCCCAATGGATCGCTGATTGCAATGCCAACCGTTTTTGTACCGACATCTAATCCCATTACTCTCATCGATTATTCCTCTTTATGGTGTCTGATATAGAATTTCACAAGCTCTTCTAAAATTTCATCGCGTTCAAGTTTGCGGATCAAATTTCGTGCATCTTGATGGCGAGGAATATATGCCGGATCACCAGATAACAGGTACCCCACAATCTGATTCGTTGGATTATATCCTTTCTCTTCCAGTGCAGAGTACACTTTCAACATTACTTGCTTGACTTCTTCTTCCATCGATTCTTCTGGAAAACTAAATTTCATCGTTTGATCGAACGAATTCAAGACCAGCACCTCGCTTTCAGAAATCAGGAGTTGGAAATTCTTGCTCCATTTTCTCTATTATAACTGATTCAACGGGTCAGCGAAATAGATTTGTTCCCCAGTTTACAGAGATTTAACGAAATCATAAACAGATTGAAGAGCTTCTTCAAGTTTGGATGCCTCTTTAGCACCCGCCATGGCCATATCAGGACGGCCTCCGCCTTTTCCTCCGCATTTCTCGGCGACGGATTTTACAATGTTGCCGGCATGATATTCTTTGCCTGCGATATCTTTTGTCACCCCTGCACAAAGCATCACTTTTCCGTCACTTACGGCACCAAGCACGATGACCGCTTTATCCAGTTTCGCTTTCAAGTCGTCCATCATTTGACGGAGTTGATTATTATCTTTTGCTTCCACCCGTGTGGATAATACCGTGATATCGCCGATTTTTTGCGCTGCGTCAAGAACACTTGCCGCTTCAAGGTTTGCCAATTTTTGCGACAACGATTCATTTTCACGTTGCAATTCTTTATATTCTCCTTGGAGACCTTGTATTCTCATCACCAAATCTTTTGGATTCGCTTTGAATTGTGCTGCCGCCTCTTGCAAGATTCTTTCTTCCTCTTTCACTGCAAGATATGCGCCTTTGCCCGTCACAGCTTCAATACGTCTGACACCGGCACCAATTCCACCTTCAGAAACGATTTTAAAATATCCTATTTCAGATGTGCGGTTTACATGCAAACCACCGCAAAGTTCGATGGAATAATCGCTGACTTGGACAACCCGCACAATATCGCCGTATTTTTCCCCGAACAGCGCCATCGCACCCATCGCTTTCGCTTCTTCAATCGGCATTTCTTCAATGGCCACTTCAATATCATCCCAAATTTTTTCGTTCACGATGCGCTCAATTTGTTCAAGTTCTTCTTTTGAAGCTTGGCCAAAGTGAGTAAAGTCGAAACGCAAACGGTCTGGTCCCACATAGGATCCCGCTTGGTTTACATGTTCGCCCAACACATCTTTCAATGCACGGTGCAACAGGTGAGTGGCTGTATGGTTTTTCACGATCAGTTTACGTTCTTCTTTATTGACTGTCGCTTTTAATTGGTCGTTCAAGTGCATTTCACCGGATTCCACAATCACTGTATGAAGATGTTGCCCGTTTGGCGCAAGTTGAACGTCTTTGACCACCGCTTTGAATGTATCGCCTTCAAGGATTCCCGTATCGGCAATTTGACCACCCATTTCTGCATAGAATGGCGTTTCAGCCAAGATCACCAACACTTCTTCCCCTTCGGAAGCCATGTCCACTTCCTGTCCATTTGCCACCATGGCAACAACGGTTGTGTCACATTCCGCCACTTCATATCCAACGAAGACGGAAGGTTGTTTCAAGTTCGTCAGCACTTCATTTTGAACTTGCATGGAGTCAACGTCAGCACGCGCGTTTCTTGCACGTTCCCGTTGTTTTTCCATCTCTCTTTCGAAGCCCTCATGATCCACAGTCATTCCATGTTCTTCCGCATATTCTTCCGTTAATTCGATTGGGAAACCGTACGTATCATATAAACGGAATACATCTTCGCCCGGAATTTCAGTGAGCCCCAATTTTTTCTCCCGTTCAACCACTTCATTCAAGATTTCAAGACCTGCATCCAACGTTTCCAAGAAGCGAATTTCTTCATTTTTTACTACCCGTTGGATAAATTCGCATTTTTCGCTCACTTCCGGATAGAAGTCTTTCATGATTTCCCCGACTGTTGGAACAAGCTCAAACATGAACGGTTTTTCAATGCCGATTTGTTTTGCATAGCGGACAGCACGGCGTAACAAGCGGCGGATGACATAGCCCCGTCCTTCGTTGGATGGAAGCGCGCCGTCACCAATGGCGAATGCCACTGTACGGATATGGTCTGCAATCACTTTGAATGGTGTATTGATATCTTCTTTATTATTAAAGATTTCTTTCAACTCGATTTCGCCAGGCCGTTTGTATCGGCGGTTTGCAAATTCTTCGATTTTTTCAATAATCGGCATGAACAGGTCCGTATCAAAGTTTGTCGGAACATTTTGCACAACGGAAGCCATCCGTTCAAGACCCATACCTGTATCGATGTTTTTCTTTGGAAGTGGAGTATATGTTCCATCAGGATTATGGTTGAATTGGGAGAACACCAGGTTCCAAATTTCCAAGTAACGTTCATTCTCCCCGCCTGGGAACAGCTCTGGATCATTCGGGTCGTTGCCGTATTCCGGACCGCGGTCATAGAAAATTTCCGAGTTTGGACCGGATGGACCTTCCCCGATATCCCAGAAGTTTCCTTCGATGCGGATAATGCGTTCTTCCGGCAAGCCGATTTCGTTTCTCCAAATTTGATAAGCTTCTTCATCTTCCGGATGGATTGTGACTGAGAGCAATTCCGGATCGAATCCCATCCATTTTGGATCTGTCAAAAATTCCCAAGCGAAGTGGATCGCTTCTCTTTTGAAGTAATCGCCGATGGAGAAGTTCCCCAACATTTCAAAGAATGTATGGTGGCGGGCTGTTTTACCCACGTTCTCGATATCGTTTGTCCGGATGGATTTTTGTGCATTTGTGATTCTTGGATTATCCGGAATTTCACGGCCATCAAAATATTTCTTTAATGTCGCCACCCCTGAGTTGATCCATAAAAGGGATGGGTCGTTGATTGGAATCAACGAAGCTGACGGTTCAACTGAATGGCCTTTTTCTACAAAGAAATCTAAAAATTTGCGACGAATTTCTGCTGCTTTCATTCGTACATTACCTCCTATTTGCGTCCTTTATAATTTTTTCCATAAAATGAAAAAAGTCTTCATCCCGGTAAGGGACGAAGACGTGCTTTTCGCGGTACCACCCTCGTTACAGTTTCCGTTTCAACCATTACGAAACGCAATAACGTCCTTCATAATCGGAAACTGTCACTCAAGCCACTGTAACGTAAGTGAACGGCAGGGATTAGCTGCACTCTGGAGTAGCTTTCCGAAATTGCCATCGTGGAGATTCTTTCAGCCTCTGGAATCCCTCTCTATACACTTGGCAAAACGTACTCTCTCCATCATCGTGTTGACACCATCAGATCTTAATTGACATATTCTTTGTAAATTATATGAAAACCGCTAAATCATGTCAATAAAAATAGCAACCACGCCATTTACTTCTTAACAAGGAGAATCATTCATATACTTTCCAAAAAAACAGATAGATTGGGGAGCATGAATGGAAACAATGTCTTTGGAATTCATCACTGCGCTTTTTTCCATCATTTTTATCGACCTTGTACTTGCCGGCGATAATGCATTATTAATCGGAATGGTTGCAAAAAATTTGCCTTCGAGGCAGCAAAAAAAAGTGATTGTCGTTGGGACGCTTGCCGCAATTATCATGCGTATCATCTTTACATTGCTTGCAGTAAAATTGCTGGAAATTGACGGCTTGTTGTTTGTTGGCGGTGTGGTGCTCGTATATATCGCGTTGAAATTGCTGGTAACAGAGGAGAACAACGAACTGCGTCCATCCGCGAAATCTTTTTTGGGAGCGGTTTGGACAATCATGCTGGCCGACTTTTTGATGGGCATTGACAATATCATTGCGGTGGCAGGTGCGGCCTACGGAAATATGTTGTTGGTCATTATCGGGCTCTTTATTTCCATTCCCATCATCGTTTGGGGAAGCACCATTGTGATACGCATCATCGATCGATTCCCGCTGTTCATCTATTTGGGTGCCGCCGTCCTGGCCTGGACCGCATCAAAAATGATCATCAAAGACGCTTATGTAAAGCCCTACTTGACGAATCCATTGCCCATTTTGCTGTTCCAAATATTATTGATTTTCATTGTTGTTTCGATCGGATTTGTATTACGCGGCAGAAACAAGTACAAATCTCATCAATTTGAATAATGGGACAATCCACAAATAAAATGGTGAATGGAGGCTCGATATGCAGCTGATTTTTGAGGACGGTTTACTGCTTACAACCATCGAAATTGGCTATAAAGGGAAAAGAAAAGTATTGAACCGTGTTGCCATCGATTCCGGCGCCTCCCATATCGATGCTGTATATGAGTTGGGAATCGGTTATGAAAGTGGCGATCAGCTCATCCGCCATTATGGCATTGGCGGATCGGAATTTAGTTTTTCAAAAAGAATCGATTATGTAAAAATTGGGGGAAAAACATTCCGGCAAGTTTCCCTTGATTTTGGAATATTAAAAGCGTTCAATATCCAGGGATTGATTGGGCTTGATATATTGAAATCGGGGGAGTTTGTTTTGGATATGAAACATCTGAAGTTATTGACCAATGATGAAAAGGCATTGGCGCAGTAACCTCTGGCAGATTGGAAGATCCGCCAGGCCCTGATGGTTTTTCCTCTCTTCCCCGAAAATTTCCGCCAATCAAGGACAACCGTACAGTCAATGAGGCTGGGACAAAAGATAAAAAACACCATTTTCTCCCGGGAGAAAATGGTGTTTTTTTGATAATTGAAGAAAATTGATTTCCGTTCCGGGGACGCTTTCCGCGGGCCCGGCTCGAGCCCAATGTCA
>NZ_JBHSNQ010000080.1:0-48800 GCF_042655065.1 Ureibacillus suwonensis | reverse complement strand
ATTGGGCTCGAGCCGGGCCCGCGGAAAGCGTCCCCGGAACGGAAATCAATTTTCTTCAATTATCAAAAAAACACCATTTTTCTCCCGTGAGAAAATGGTGTTTTTTATCTTTTGTCCCAGCCTCTTTCATAATCCCTGTTTTTATGTGAAATTAAAAAAATCATTTGCGATATCATTGAATAATGATTTATAAAATGGGAAAAAGTATGCGGTAGTTATCCAATTGCATGAAAAATCTATTTGCGAAGTGAACCCAATTCGGAAACGATGGCCTGCATTTCGCTCGGGCTGAAGGTATCACGTTTCATAACCATTTCATATAAATCATATAAGTCTTCATAGTTGGCTTCTGTGAAGTCTTCTGAACGCAAAGCTTCAGAATTGACCATCTTCAACTTTTCTTTGATTTTTTCTACGATATACGCCACATTCTCTTTGGAAGGCGTTGTCAAATTCATTCTACTTAATCCACCTTTCATTAAGCTTTGTATCATCATTTCATGTCATTCTATTGTTGTCAAGTTTTTATCATGTATTCGCCCTTACTTTCAAAAGGTTAAAAGTTCTTATAGAATATGATTAGAAAATCTTTACAAGATTCGACAGGAGGAGAAGGGTCATGAGCGGAAATAAATTGTGCAAAGGTATCGTGATTGGAGCTTTGGTGGGAGCAGCAGTGAGCATGTTTGATGACGAAACGAGAGAACAGACGATCGCAAAGGTGAAAAAAGCCAAAAATACCGTCGTTTACTATGCGAAAAATCGTGATGAACTCCAGCGGCTTGTTCGGGAAAAAATTGATACAATGCAAAAGCTGTATGAAGATACGAAAGACAATGTGAATTTTATTATGGAAAAACTGGATGAAGTCAAAGAAATTCCAGGGGCTGTCCAAGAGATTGTCGAAGATACGAAGGAAGCTTTTTCTTCCAAAGAAGAAAGTCAAAGTTAAAGAGTGACGGATGAAGGGAAGTGAGCTGGCGCTTGAATAAACCGAAAATTTTGCAATCCAAGTGGGTCTTGTGGTTTCAATCCTTCATTAATCCAGTGGAATCGGAAATAAAAATAACCACATTCAAAGGATTTGTCCAAGAACTGATTGTTCGGATGAAGAAAGTGGACGTTTCCGGAAAAGGCGCGCAACTGGCTTACTTCTTTTTATTGTCCTTTTTCCCGCTTCTATTGGTGGTTGTATCTTTATTGCCGTTTTTTAACATTAATCAGGAACATGTCTTCCGTTTCCTCCAAACCATTGTGCCGACGGAAGTGTTTTTGCTGACCCAAGGTACGGTTGTGGAAGTCTTGACCACTTATGACGGCGGCGGGGCTCTATCCCTCGGGATTGTTGGTACGATTTGGGCTGCTTCAAGGGGAATGAATGCCATATTAAAAACAATAAACGAAGCTTATGAAACGGAACCGAAGATGGGCATCATCAATCGGGGCTGGTCATTGGTTTTTACGGTGTCCCTTATTTTAATCTTGCTGCTTGCTTTGGCTGTCCCGATTTTTGGCCAGAAATTCGTTTATCAATTGTTCGAATTTTTGGGGGTTGGGGCATCGTTCTATGTTTTCTGGAATTATGTTCAATGGACTTTGCCACCGCTTCTTATTTTTGGTGTATTGTTTTTTTTGTATTGGGTGATTCCATATACGGAACCTAAAGTGCCTCTATTTACCGTGTTGCCTGGAACGTTTTTTGCTTCGGTTTCCTGGGTTGTGTTGATTTACGGGTTTTCTTTCTATATAAAAAATTTCGGGAATTTCACATCTACATATGGAAGCATCGCAAGTGTCATTATTTTAATGCTATGGTTGTACTTTACCGGCATGATATTAATTTTTGGCGGATTGTTGAACGCAACCATGTATAAAAGATATTTGGCTAAGAAAATGAAAAAGTAGGTTTATAAAGGTAAAATAAAAAAACGGTTTAAGCGCGTTTGATGGCTTAAACCGTTTTCTCTTTATTTGATGGTTTTGAGCATTCTTAAACCGTTCAGGATGACCAGGATGGTGCTGCCTTCGTGGCCTACCACACCAAGAGGCAAATCGACTATTTGCAAAAAGTTTGAAATGATCAGTAAAGCGATGACGGATGTAGAGAAGATGACATTTTGTTTGACGATCCGCTGCATTTTTCTTCCGAGTTTAACGGCATATGCAATTTTTGATAAATTGTTTTTCATCAAAACGATATCCGCCGTTTCCAATGCGACATCCGTGCCGCCGCCCATGGCAATGCCGACCGTTGATTTTGCAAGGGCTGGGGCATCATTGATTCCGTCGCCGACCATTCCGACATATTGGTATTGTGCCAAGGCATTGCCGATAAATTCTGTTTTTGTCACCGGCGAACATTTTGCGATATATTGATTGACACCGGCTTCCCTTGCAATCACTTTCGCCGTTTTTTCATGGTCCCCCGTCAGCATGGCGATATGAATGCCAAGCTCTTTCAATGTTTGGACCGCTTCCTTCGCCTCATTACGTATCGTATCTTTCAAGGCAACCAAAGCGGCGATTCCTTGTTCATCCTTCATAAAGACTACGGTTTTTCCTTCATCTGAAAGGTGGGCCGCCTTGCAATCCGCAAATTGTTTCGCCTCTTCAACGCCAACAAAATCAGCGTTGCCGATGATATATGATTTCCCATTGATGACCGCTTTTAACCCGCATCCAGGAACGTCTTTAATATCAATGCCGGAAAGGATTTCGATTTGCTGTTCTTTGGCATGTTGAACGATGGATTGGGCAAGCGGATGGTTGGATTGAGCTTCGATGGATGCCATGATTTTCAGTGTTTCTTTTTCATCCAAACCATTTCGGACAATCACATCTGTAACGACTGGAGCGCCTTCTGTCAATGTTCCGGTTTTATCAACGGCAAGTAATCGGAGCACGCTCATATTTTCGAGATGGACTCCGCCTTTGAACAAAATGCCGTGCCGTGCCCCGTTTGAAATGGCCGATAATGTGGCAGGCATGATCGATGCAACAAGGGCACAAGGCGAGGCGACGACGAGCAGAACGATGGCTCTGTAAATGGTTGTGTTCCAATCCCAGCCAAGCAAAAAGTGCGGGAGAAACATCATGAGTCCTACAGCGATGAGCACCCCTTTGACATAGCGGCCTTCAAACTTTTCAATGAATTGCTGGGAAGGGGATTTTTCGCTTTGGGCTGATTGTACAAGCTCAATGATTTTTTGGAACAGTGTTTCGGAATTCGGTTTTGTCATGTGAATGGTGATGGTTCCATTTAAATTGATTGTTCCGGCAAAAACCTCGTCCCCGACATTTTTTGAAACAGGAATCGCTTCTCCGGTTATGGCGGATTCGTCAATGGATGAAGAACCTTTCAAAATTTTTCCGTCCACAGGAATCCGTTCCCCCGGTTTGACGAGAAGATGATCCCCCACCTGCAAAGAAGAAACCGGAACTTTCATTGGTTCAAAATCTCCCCGAACAAGCCATGCTTCTTCCGGCTGCAAATTCATTAAAGCGGAAATTTCACGATGGCTCCGGTTCATTGCATAAGTTTCAAGGGCACCGCTCAAGGAAAAAATGAAGATCAGTATGGCACCCTCTGTCCAGTAGCCGATCATCATTGAACCGATGGCTGCCAAAATCATCAATATCTCCACATTCAAAGTTTTGTTTTCTATTGTGTCAATGATTCCTTCCTTCGCTTTTGCGTAACCGCCAATAACAAAAGCGGTTATATATGAAAATACTGACGCTGTTGATAAACCTTCTTTTTCTAATTTCCATGCTACTAATATGATGATTCCGCTTATAATAGCTGCGATTAGTTCCTGATGTTGTTTCAAATTCTCAATTAGTGAGAACTTTTCTCGATTATTGTTATCCATACAATCCTCCTTGTGATAATGACTATCAGTTTCAAAACTTTATTTTTAAAGGGAATGAGAATCGATATCATTTATTTAAAATTAATTTTAATTTACAATTATTCTAATCTAATTCGGTTTTTTTGTAAAGAAGTAAACACCAAAAAGTATAGAAAATTTAAAATATATTAATCTTACTTGACTTATAGGAATAAAGATGTATTATAAAGTTTGTTCAGAAAAAAGGAGGTTATATGATGGGAATAATCATAAATATGGCGATTTTAATAGGCTTGTTGGCCTTTTTATATTTTCTAAAGAAAAAACATGTGAAATTTTCGAACAGGGTGTTCATAGCGCTCGCCATTGGGATCGTATTTGGCGTTGTTTTGCAATGGATTTATGGATATGGTTCCGAAACGATCGCAAAAACGATGCCATGGTTTAATATCATCGGAAATGGTTATGTAAAATTATTGCAAATGGTTGCCATGCCTTTAGTATTTATTTCCATTTTGGCGGCATTTACGAAAGTGACAATCGGAAAAAATTTAGGGAAAATTGCAAGCATTATTTTGGCGGTACTGATTGGTACAACGGCCATTGCCGCATCCTTTGGCATTTTGTCAACGGCCATTTTTGACTTGGATGCATCACAAATCGTGCAAGGGGAATCTGAAGCGGCACGCGGGGAGGAAATTGTGCAAAAAGCTGAAACGGTTAAAACTTTGCCGGAGCATATTTTGGAAATGTTCCCTGCTAATCCATTCCTTGATATGACAGGTGCCCGTTCCACTTCAACAATTGCGGTTGTCATTTTTGCGGCCTTTTTAGGGTTTGCCTATTTACAACTTCGACGAAAAGATGAGGAAACAGCAAACACAGTGAAAAAAGGCGTCGATGCCATCTATGGCCTCACAATGGGAGTTGTGCGCATCGTGTTGCAACTGACTCCATACGGGGTATTGGCGATTATGGCACGTACGGTTGCTACAAGCGACTTCGGGGCGATTGCTGATTTGGGCAAATTTGTCATTGCTTCTTATGCGGCGTTGATATCCATGTTTATTGTCCATTTAATTATTGTTTCATTGACAGGTCTAAATCCGGTTTTATATGTAAAAAAAGTGGCGGAAACTTTATTATTTGCCTTTTCTTCCCGCTCAAGTGCAGCGACATTGCCGTTAAATCTTCAAACCCAAACAAAACGTTTGGGTGTTCCTGAAGGGATTGCCAACTTTGCAGGTTCTTTTGGTTTATCCATTGGCCAAAATGGTTGTGCCGGTGTATATCCGTCTATGTTGGCAGTGATGATCGCGCCGACTGTGGGAATTGATCCGTTCACACCTGGGTTTATTGCAATGCTGATTTTGATCGTTGCGATCAGTTCATTTGGTGTTGCCGGTGTTGGCGGTGGTGCAACGTTTGCGGCAATCATTGTCTTATCTGCGATGGATTTGCCGATCGCTCTTGCGGGTATTTTGATTTCCGTGGAACCGTTGATTGATATGGGGCGCACTGCGCTGAACGTAAGTGGTTCCATGGTGTCCGGTATTGTATCAAGCCGTATCACAAAAGAACTGGATACAGAAATTTATAATGACACGTCAGAAAAGACATCTTTGGTTTAACCATTAAATAGTACTCAAATTCGCTAAAGGAAAATGGGCATTCATCACAAGTGAATGTCCATTTTTTAATAAAAAAGCTGTTCAAAGAATCAAATGTCCATCTGATTCTTTGAACAGCAAAACTTAGTTCATTCCGATTGGATTAGAATACTCTTTCCGCATATTGAGCCAATTTTTCAAGGGAAGATTTTTCAACATCTGCGTGTAAAGAGTTTCCATGGGAATCCATTGTGACAACCGCTGTAAAGTCTTCCACAGTCAAGTGCCACATTGCTTCAGGAATACCGAATTCAAGGAAGTCCACACCGTCTACGCTCTTAATGCAATCCGCATAATATTGGGCAGCTCCACCAATCGCGTTCAAGTAAACGCCGCCGTGTTCTTGCAACGCTTTCAACGTTTTTGCACCCATACCGCCTTTACCGATAACTGCGCGGATGCCGAATTTTTTCATGATGTCGCCTTGGTAAGGCTCCTCACGGATGGAAGTTGTAGGACCAGCCGCTTTTACTGTCCAGTTTCCATTTTCGTCTTTTGCCATTACCGGACCGCAGTGGTAAATAATTTGTCCATTTAAATCAACAGGTGCATCGTGTGTCATTAAGTGATGGTGGATTGCATCGCGGCCTGTGTACATGCGTCCGCTGATTTTTACAACGTCACCCACTTTTAATTCACGAATTTGTTCTTCTGTGATAGGCGCTCTTAATTCAATTACGCGGCTTTCGGATTTTGTTTCAGTTTTTTCTTCTTCATCGCGGAATGTGATTTTTTCGCCATCTTGGTAGTGCCAATTTGTGATTTCGCCTGTATTGGCATCAATGTCAACCGCCATGCGACGGAATGCCCAACAGTTATACGCGATGGATACAAAGAATGAAGCCGGGATACGGTGCATAACGCCAATTTTACAACCCAATAATGTTGTTTCACCGCCGAATCCCATTGTTCCGACACCGAGTGTGTTTGCTTTTTCTACAATATATTCTTCCAATTTGGCAAGTTCAGGAATTGGGTTTGTATCTTCCAAATGACGGAATAATTGTTCTTTGGCAAGATCGTAACTGCTGGAGCGGTCTCCACCGATACCAACACCGATAAATCCTGCTGAACAGCCTTGTCCTTGTGCTTTCCATACTGCGTGAAGGATACATTTGCGGATTCCGTCAAGGTCACGACCGGCACGGCCAAGTCCTTCCAATTCGCAAGGCAAGCTGTATTGGGCGTTTTTGTTTTCACAGCCGCCGCCTTTTAAGATGAGTTTCACTTCAATGTAATCTTTTTCCCATTGTTCGAATTTGATCACAGGAACGCCTTCACCAAGATTGTCGCCGCTGTTTTTGCCGGTTAATGAATCAACAGAGTTTGGACGGAGTTTCGCATCTTCTGTCGCTTTTTTAACCGCATTGCGGATGGCTTCTTTGATTTCTAATTGGTTTGCGCCAATAGGAGTTTTTACTTTAAATGTTGGAAGTCCTGTGTCTTGGCAAATTGGTGATACATTGTCTTCCGCCATTACGATATTTCTTGTGATGGTTGCCAAACTCATGGCAGCCCGAGTGCCTGCATTTTCAGCTTCTTTTGCTCTTTTGATGGCACGGCGAACATCTTTTGGCAAGTTTGTAGATGTTTCGCAAATCAAATCATAAAGGCTTTTCTCCAACGTTTGCAAATATGTAGTTGCGACTGACATATTATTTTCCCCCCAAAAAAAATTCAATTCTAGAATATTATACATTTTTAAAATTATTATTAAAAGTCTGTTATATAAAAGTAAATGGCAGATTACAATTATAATAGAAATTTTTTTGAACTGATAAATTATTTCAATTACGCTAACAAAAAATATAGTTGACAACTATGAATAATATGTTTTAATTTTCGATAAATGATAAAAAAAGAATGATTAGTAAATTTTCCATTGCTTTTGCAAGGGCAGGGACTTCCGAGAATGGGATGACTTCACCGCCAAAGGCACGTATGACTTTCGTCCGTTCAATGCTGACATTGTCCTGGATGTAGACGCGGAATTTATAACCTTTGGCAGCTGCAATGGCAGCAACGCCGATGCCGGTATTTCCGCTCGTTGTTTCCACAATGGTATCGCCCTTTTTTAACAAACCCTTTGCTTCTGCATCTTCAATCATGGATTTGGCAATGCGATCTTTTACACTGTTGACAGGGTTAAAATATTCTAGTTTTACGATGAGTTCCGCTTCCAATTGGTTTTGTTTTTCATAATTGACAAGTTGCAATAATGGGGTCCGACCGACCAACTCGGTAATGGACTTTTTAATTTTATTTGTAACTGCCTGACTCATCTAATCTCCTCCAATCCAAATCATTTTATAACCTACTATTACAATTGGGATTATTGGAATGTTAACATGCGAAATTGAGCATTGACAATATGTTGCCGGTAAAATCATCAATAGAAATATTTAATTAACGAAAAAAAATAATTTATTAAATAAATGGGGGATATGCAGGGGAAGAGAGGGGAAAGGGGACATGTAATCTTGAAAAAAAAGAGGTAATTAAATCCGCACATACAAAAAAATCAGTGAAGGAAAACCCTTCACTGATTATGTAAACAACCTTTATTCTTCTTCATACCGATGTTTAAACTGCTCCAATTTCTCTTCAATATCGTCAATCATTTGGATGAGGCGATCAATGTCTTCAAGATCGGCAGTTTCTTCATCAATCGCTTCCAAAACTTCAAGGAAAATCTCCAGGCGTTCTTTCAAATATTGCACCTGCTTATTTTTGTCATAAATCGCTTTCACATTTCCACCTCTTTCATCTAGGTCATCATAACGGAAAATCGCCAAATATGCAATCATGTAAAAAAGTATTTTTCTGTAAAAGTATAGGCATTTCATACCGATTTTATTTTTGATTATTCAGAATATTTACAATAATGAATCTTTGTGATATATTAATCTTAACTAAATCGCAAAGGAGTTGGTCGAAAAGTAAACGCTCACTCTATTGCAAAGGAGGGAGTCTAAACAATCTTTCGGCCCGGCTTGTAGCCGAAACTGTTTATGCAACGATAATGGTGGTTAGTAAGCGGTAAACCCCGGTGAGGTGCATCTTTTTGGATGCACAGGTCACCGGGGTTTTAAAGTTTCATAGATTTTTCTATAAAAAAGCGCCAATCGGAAACCGGTCCGAATTGGCGCTTTGACTGTTTAAGATAAGCGATTGCGATAATCTTCGTATTTAAATTGTCTTACGACTTTAATTCCTTCTTCATCGTTGTATAAACAGATGCTTGGCAAGTTGACACCGTTGAACATATGGTTTTTCACCATTGTGTAATGGGCCATGTCTGTAAATACAATTTTGTCCCCAGGTTTTAGCGGTTCATCGAAAGAATAGTCGCCGATCACATCTCCAGCAAGGCATGTCATTCCACCGAGACGGTATGTGTAAGGTTTATCATTAGGGGTACTTGCCCCGATAATTTGCGGACGATAAGGCATCTCAAGTACATCCGGCATATGACATGTGGCGGAAGTGTCGAGAATGGCGATCTCCATCCCGTTTTTGACAATATCCAGCACGGTTGCCACAAGGTAGCCTGTATTGAGAGCAATGGCTTCACCTGGTTCGAGAATGACTTGGACATCATATTTATTTTTAATATAGTTGATGAGATCGACCAGTTTGTCGATGTCATAATCCGGGCGGGTAATATGATGTCCGCCGCCGAAGTTGACCCATTTCATTTGATGCAAGTACTTGCCATACTTTTCTTCAAAATGAGGAAGGATCCGTTCAAGCACGTCGGAATTTTGTTCACACATCGCATGGAAGTGAAGACCCTCAACGCCGTCCAATTCATCCGGACGGAATTGATCGAAAGGAATTCCTAAACGGGAATTCAATGCACAAGGGTCATAAAGTGCCGTTTCCACTTCGGAATAACCAGGGTTCACTCTCAAACCGATGGAAACGTGCTTGTCCAGTTGTTGAATCTTTTGTTTATATTTATTTAATTGATTGAAAGAGTTGAATACGATATGGTCGATATATTTCAAATATTCATCGATTTCATGTTCAGCGTAGGCTGGTGAGTAGGCATGCACTTCTTTTCCAAATTCCTCGTATCCTAAGCGGGCTTCAAAAAGGGAACTTGCCGTAACCCCCTTCAAATATTTGCTCACTAAAGGAAATGTGGAAAACATGGAAAAACCTTTTAGCGCAAGCAATATATCGCAGCCTGTACGCTGTTGGACGGAATCCAATATCTCCAGATTCCGTTTTAGTAAGCGTTCATCGACAATATAACTTGGGGATGGTGCACTTTTCCAGTCAATCGCTTTCATTATTTTACCTCACGTTTTTCCAAATCTAATTCAAGCAATTCTGGATTGAAGCTTTCTTTCCATGGAAGTCCCCATTTATTTAATTCTTCCATGAATGGATCTGGATCGAATTCTTCTACGTTCCAAACACCCGGTTTTTTCCAAAGCCCTTTGATGACAAGGCTTGCACCAATCATGGCCGGTACGCCAGTTGTATAAGAAATCGCTTGGCTGCCCACTTCGCGATAGCATTCTTGATGGTCACATACATTATATAAATAGTATGTTTTTTCTTTACCGTCTTTTACGCCACGGAAAATACAACCGATATTTGTTTTCCCTTTTGTACGAGGTCCAAGGGATGCCGGATCAGGAAGAACCGCTTTCAAGAATTGAAGAGGCTGGATCATTTTGCCTTCAAATTCAATCGGTTCAATTGATGTCATTCCGACATTTTCGAGTACCCGTAAGTGTGTTAAGTATTTTTCAGAGAATGTCATCCAGAAGCGGATTTGTTTAAGCCCTTTCACGTTTTTCGCCAAAGATTCCAATTCTTCATGGTAAAGAAGGTAAATATCTTTTGGACCTACTTCTGGGAAGTCGTAAACTTGTTTGTATTCCAAAGGTTTTGTTTCAACCCATTTTCCTTCTTTCCAATAGCGGCCATTTGACGTGATTTCTCGGATGTTGATTTCCGGGTTGAAGTTTGTTGCGAATGGCAGGCCATGGTCGCCGCCATTGCAGTCCAAAATGTCGATGTAATGAATTTCATCGAAATGATGTTTTAATGCGTAAGCTGTGAATACTCCAGTTACACCTGGGTCGAATCCGCAGCCTAATACTGCAGTAAGACCTGCTTTTTCAAATTTTTCTTTATAAGCCCATTGCCATTTATATTCAAATTTAGCTGTTTCAGGCGGTTCATAGTTGGCAGTATCCAAGTAATGAACACCTGTAGCTAAACAAGCTTCCATAATACTCAAATCTTGATATGGTAATGCTACGTTGATCACCACATCCGGTTTAAAACCATTGATTAATTCGACGAGTTCGTCCACATTGTCCGCATCTACTTGAGCAGTGTGGATAATTGTTTTGCCACCGTCGAGTTTCTCTTTCAATGCATCACATTTCGACTTTGTTCGACTGGCAATCATAATTTCCTCGAACACGTCTGAATTTTGTACACATTTGTGTACCACAACACTAGCTACACCGCCAGCACCAATAATCAATGCTTTACCCAATTCATTATGACCCCCTTAGGAAAAATAATAGTATTAAGCAATGCAATAGATTATACATAATTATTTCTTAAGTAGCAATTGTTTTTAAAATGAAAATAAAAAAATTTGCAATAATGTAACATTGCCGGATTCGATGTTTACTTTTACCAATCGGTATTCTCTTATAAGTATCTATTTTTCTTGTATATTCAACAATTTTCTCTTATTAGGACGTAATGGATATTCTTGCATTCTTTTTATTTGCAATAAAATTCCCATCAATAACGGATTTTTGTTCTACACAAAATAGAACAGATTTGTTATAATAAGTGTAGAACAGATTGGGGTGAGGAAATGATAATCCGAATTGAGCCGGAATCAGAAATTCCTATCTATATTCAACTGACAAACCAGATTATCGAAGGAATAGCAAAGGGTGAATTAAAACCGGGAGAATCCCTGCCTTCCGTCCGCACCTTTGCAGCGGACTTAGGTGTGAATATGCACACGGTCAATAAAAGTTATCATGAATTGGAAAAAAAGGGGATCATCGAAATTGTTCCCAAGTCAGGTGCCGTCATCAAAAGTCATCCCCGTGTGGATCAAAACACTTATGACAGGCTTTATGAGAGCTTGAAGCCTCAAATCGCGGAAGGCCTTGTATTGGGATTGACCGGCGAAGAATTGGTGGAACTGGTTGGGAAAATTATTGGCGAGATGAAAAAAAGTCCTTAAAAGGAGGAATATAATGGCTTTATTTATAGCGGTTTTCGTACTTTTATTTTTAGCGGTCATTCAAGCGGCAGTGCCTTATTTTGTAAAAAGAACGGTTGTTTTTGGCGTGTCGATACCGGAGCAATCAGTTCGGGATGATCGGGTACGTTCCTATAAAAAACAATATTTAGCATGGGCCAGTACGGTATCTTTTTTGATGATTTTGATTTTCTGTATATGGGTGGCAGTGAAAAAGCCCTCTGATGAATTGATCATACTCATTAGCACAGCCATCGAGTTTGGCATCATTTTTGTAAGCCTTGCATTGTACTATTATTTCCGTGAGAAGATGAAGCAATATAAAAGCGGATTGCAATGGACAAACGAATTGAAGCAGGTGGCGGTTGCCGATTTATCTGTCCGGTCCGAAGATTATTTGCCTCCTTGGTATATTTATCTGTTTCCGATGATCATTACGGTGGGATTGATAGGGTATACGGTTTATCAGTATGACTTGCTGCCGGATCAAATCCCTACCCACTGGGGTCCAAGCGGGGAACCGGATGCCTTTACTGAAAAGACGCCTTTTACCGCAGTTCAAATGCTTCTAATTTTGCTGTTGCTCCAATTGATGTTTTTGGGAATCCAATTGGGAGTGAAATATTCGGGAATCAAGCTGAGCGCTGCAAATCTGGGGGCATCGAAAAATCGCCAACTGACATTGCGAAAGTCGACGAGCTGGTTTACTTTTTATACAGTTTTATTAATCACCATGATGTTTTCGTTCCTCCAATTGACGACCATTCATCCGGAACTGTTTAACGATTCATTGTTGAAAATCCTTCTTCCCTTTGGCACATTCATTTTGATATTGGCAGGAACAGTCTATCTTTTTGTGAAAGTCGGACGTTCCGATAAATCATCATCTGAATTGGAAGAAGAAAAGGAAATAATGGATGTGAATGATGACCGGTATTGGAAAGCGGGATTGTTTTATTTTAATAAAAATGACCCGTCGATTTTCGTAGAGAAACGGTTTGGCGTGGGGTGGACGATCAATTTTGCAAATCCGATCGGTTATATCATCCTCTTTGCTCCAATCATCCTCATTTTCCTGTTAACGTTTCTTCTCAACTAATAAGAAATCACCTTGTGTTGTAAATGACATGACAGCCATCCCATACACTGGGGGATGGCTGTTTTTTTGCCGACAAAACGGTATCAAATGATAATCACTAAAACATCAATTTTACATAAACTACTTTGGAACGAACGAATGTCTGAGGGTGAAAACGATTGATTCAAAAACTTAGAAGTATAGAGTTTCAATATCGGTTATCCCGTATTTCGCATGCCGAGAAGCAAAGGATATTAAAACGTAACGGGAAAAACGGGGAACTTCATATCGTTTATGTGATGACCCATGTCGGCGTTTCGGGCGGGGTGAAAGTCATCTTTGAACACGCGAACAGACTTCGGCAACTTGGAGCGAAAGTCACCATTGTTACCCATTATATAAAGCCGGAATGGTTTCCAATCGAAGCGGATTATATTCAAGTCCCCTTTGGATTGGAGTTGGCAAAAGGGATACCTGACTGTGATTTGATTGTAGCCACCTACTGGGATCACATCCAACCGTGCGTTGAAACCGGTATAGCGCCGGTTGTGTATTTTGAGCAAGGGGATTTTCATTTGTTTGATTATCAAAGCATGAACCAAACATTAAAGCAATTCATCGGGAAACAATTTGAATTGCCGCCGTTTATTTATACCGTTTCCCGGTCAGCGGCTGAGCTGATAAATAGTATTTATGGAAGAGAAGCAAAGGTTTTTCCGAACGCAATAGACGAATCCATCTTCACCGTTGAAGGGCCGAAAGAAATGGGAGAGCGCCCGTATATTTTGATGATGGGCGGCGAAAGCGCGTCTTTCAAAGGCATCACTTATATTGTTGATGCCTATGAAAAACTCAAAGACGATTTTGGTCTTGATTTATATTGGATCACCCCGGAAGCTCCATCGGAAAAAATGAAAAAACGCGTTACGAAGTATTTTGTGAGTCCTTCCCAACAAACGATTGCTTCCTTATATCGGGGGGCAAGTGCATACGTCAGCGGCTCCACCTATGAAAGCTTTTCCCTGCCTCCCCTTGAAGCGATGGCCTGCGGTTGTCCGGTTGTGACTACGGATAACAAAGGGGTGCTGGAATATGCCGAGCATCAAGTCAACGCCTTGATTTGCCGCATGAAAGATTCGGAGGATATGGTGGATAAAATAAAAGAATTGCTTTCCAGTCCCGGTTTGAAGGAAAAGTTGATTGAAAACGGATTGGAAACGGCAAACCGATATAACTGGACGGCCATTATGGAAAAGATTTTGGACTTTTATCAAGAAGCCGCATCCTATCAAGTGCAGCCGAAGAATCATTTGAGCGACTGGGAAATTCAAATTTGCCAAGAGGATTGTTTGAATCATGAAGATTTCATTAGGTTCGAAAAGTTTCTGCTTTCCACGAATGCGGATCTGGTGAAAGTGCCGGTGATTTATCAAGCGGATAAAATTCCTGTCATCGCCCGTTGGGAAACGGCGGCTGTCCGCAGAGATTGCTGGGATGGAATGGTGGAAACCTGCTTCTGCCCCGTATATCCGTCCAATCAATTCCAACTGTATAACATGAAAGGCTATCAATCTTTTCTGTTGAAACAATTTGAGCAAGCTTTGGAGGAATTTACGGAATTGCAGAATAAAGGGGATGAAAAGGAACAGGCCGTTTTTGGAAGATGGGTCATCCTGACATTAATGAGATTGCAAAGAAAAGAAGAGGCCAAGAGGAGATTGAAAGAATTGATGGATCAACATCCGTACAATGCCGATTTATATAAGTTGAATCAATTGCTGGAAGGGCAGCAAAAAGATGCCTATCCAATCAACATATTGGGCGATGCCGCCAATTATCCTGAATTTTTCTATAAGGTCGATTCTGAGGGGATAAAAGGGGTGAACAGATGATCAGTGTCATTATGTCAGTTTACAATGCCGGGGATTATCTTAAAGATTCAATCAATAGCCTATTACAGCAGACGGAAAAGGATTTTGAATTGATCATTATCAATGATGGATCAACCGACAATAGTGAAGAGGTCATCCTGTCATTCCATGATGAAAGGATCCGCTATATCAAGCATGAGGAAAACAAAGGGGTTGCCCATACCCGAAACGAAGGACTAAAACTTGCCAAAGGGGATTTTATTACATTCCACGATGCGGATGATTTGTCCCTTCCTCATCGTTTTGAGAGGTTATTGGCTGAATTTTGTTGTGAACACATCGGTTATGTCCATTCCGATATGCTGCTCATCAACGAGAATGATTCCCCTTTCAGCTATTGGCAGACAGGGAATATTTCACCGGATGATATTTACCCATTTTTCCTTAATGTAGGCACTCCTTTTAATAATGCCAGTATCCTGTTCAGAAAGGAAGCCGTGGAAAATCTTTATTATGATGAGAGCATCAAAGTCGGTTCCGATACGGATTTCGTATTAAAAGTGGCAAAAGGGGGATGGCGTTCTTCCCATGTCCCCGAACCGTTATATCTTTATAGAAGACATCAAATGAATTTGACGAAGAATAGAAGTTATGACGATTTGGCAAAGCATATCCAGCTGAATATCAAAGAGGAAAATTTGAAAACTCTTAAGGAAGTGGGAGAAGATGTAGAAAACCGGTTGCTTGCGGCCAAATTGATTGCAGGCCTCGCTTTATCTAGAAGATGGATGACAAGAGAGGGGTATGCCCTTTTTTATGAGGCGATACCATTGGTGAAAACGGAAAGGGATCGCCGCTTTTTTGAAGGCATGAAGGGGCTCGTTGAAAAAAATTACGCCCATGCCGTCCATCATTTCCAACAAATAGAGAACCGGAACCATCTCGAGGAAAATTATCTGGGGGAAGCGCTGCTTCATATGAGGAAATACAAAGAAGCTTATGATCAATTTTTGAGGGCGTTGCAGCTGTCGCCAAATTACCATACCCCAGTGAAGAATTTGAAAGTGATCGGGATTTTGAGGGGGTATAATTTGATTGATAAACATGCGGATCCTTTCAGATAGAAATTTGTGAAAGGGAGCATAGCCAAAAGGCTGATTGAAAGCCGGTGCCACCGGACTTTCAATCAGCCTTTTTTGTGTGCCATTATTGCACGCCGATGCCCCGATATTTCATTCCAAGCCCCTCGATTGTTTTTTTGTCGAGGACATTTCTTCCATCTAAAACGAATTGGCAGTTAGGGAAGTTTTTAAAGTCGAAATTTTTGTATTGGTCATGAAAGGCTTGAAGAATGATGGCATCCATTTTTTCACGGTCTTTCATGGAAAACGGTTCAACTTGGAAAGCCGCGATTTCTTCGTCAGAGTACAGAGGATCATCGACGTACACTACAGCGCCTTTTTGTTTTAATTCTTCCACCAGGAGCAAAGTGGAGGAATTTGTTGTTTCTTTCACATTTTCCCGGAAAGAAAGGCCTAAAATGAGAATGTTTTTATTGTTTAAAGTGGTGAAATGCTTTTCGATCTCATTCACTGCATATTTGGCCATTTTGTCATTGATTTCCCTTGAAAGCTGAACCAACCCGCGGCTTAATCCATTGTTGATAAAAAAGTAAGGATATACCGGGATGCAATGGCCTCCCACTCCGACACCAGGTGAGTGGAGATGTGAAAAAGGTTGGCTGTTTGCAGCGTGAATGACTTCTTTCATATTCACTCCCAATGAGTCGGCATAAATGGCCAATTCATTGACCAATGCGATATTGACATCACGGTAAACCGATTCGGCCACTTTCGTAAATTCCGCCGTTTCCAAATTGCTGACAGGGATGATATCGCAGTTCAATGCTTTTTTATAGAAGGATATGACCATTTGGAGACTTTTCCCGCTATCACCACTGACGATTTTCGGATAGTTGGAGAGGTCTTGTATGATCCGGTTGGAGTAAACCCTTTCCGGACTGTAGCCTAAATAAAAATCTGTTCCCAATGTCAGTCCTGAAAGTTCTTCGATCCTTTTTCCAAAACGGTTTCTCGTATCTCCGGCAGGCAGTGTCGTTTCGAAGATGACAAGTGTCCCTTTCCGGATCCCCTTTCCAATATCCTCTACCGCTGAGTCGATAAATTCATAGTTGATTTTTCCTTTATCATCCACCAACACCGGCACAATGACCACAACCACATCCGATTGGCTGACCGCTTTCGCCGTATCCACCGTGGCCCGGAAAGTACCCTTTTTCCAAGCCTGGTATAGCAGCTGATCCAGCCCCGGTTCATTTGAAATATGTGAAATTCCTTTATTCACTGTTTCCACGACTTTTTCGTTTTTATCGGCACCAATGACATTGAAATGGCCCGAGTTGGCGAAAACGGAGGCGAGAGGCAACCCGATTTTTCCTAAGCCGACAACAGTGACAGTTTCCATATATCCATCTCCTTTTCGTTACCTGAACAACAATGCGGTTTTCCTATAGGAAACCTCCACATAAATATATGTCGAAAACATTATGATCGTGTAAACGCAAATAATATTTTCAGAATTTGATTAGAACGTTTATACATTTGGAATCTATGAAACATATATTGGAAGTTGTGCAGGTTAGGAGGAGATATAAATGTCAAAAAAACTGAAGATATTGATCTTGATTCGTCCGTTTACCAAGAAATTTCCAAAACATAAAAATAAATTTGAAATAATCAGAGCAATCGAAAAATATGCAGAGGTCCAATATTGGTACAAGGACGGAAACATTCACGACATTCTGAAAGAAATCCCATTCAAACCTGATTTTATTTTCCATTATGATATCGGCTGGGGCTATGTATTGGCGCCGAGGATTTCGGGACTTGGCGAAGTCGATATTCCAAAGGGTTGCTATTTGTATGATGCCCATTATTCCCCTGGCGAGAGGAGAAAATATTTCGACCAAACCAAAATGGACCTCATCTTTTCCGCATCGAAGTCCACTTTTTTGAAAACCTATGGAAGATTTAAAGATAAATTCAGATTTTTCCCTTTTTCCATCGATCCGACCGTTTTCAAAGATTGGCAGTTGGAAAAGGATATTGATTTTTTATTGATGGGCCAATTGTATGACAGGACAAAAAAAACGGGCTATCAAACAATGACGCCAAAAGGGAGATACCCATTCAGGGAAGCGGTATTGGAGAAAATGAGGGGAATGGAAGGATTCGTCTTTCATCCGCATCCGGGCCATAACGCTCCTGAAAGTGCCTTGTTGAATGAGAAATATGCACAAGAACTGAATCGTTCAAAAATGTTCTTTACTTGCGGTTCCGTCTTGAAATATCCCGTTTTCAAATATTTTGAAGCCCCTGCTTGTAAAACCCTCCTTCTGGCAGAACCTGTTCCGGATATTTTGGAGCTGGGATTCAAAGACGGGGAAAATTTTGTTGCTTGCAGCCAGTCTGATTTCTATGAAAAGGCGATGTACTATTTGAAAAATGAAGAGGAGAGAAAGCGGATCACCGAAAACGGCTACCAATTCATCCATACGAGACATACGAATGATGTCAGGGCAAAAGAATTTGTCGATGAGGTGCAAAAGTTCATTCAAAAACTATAAAGGCACAATCAGATAGAAAACGAGTGCATAGTTTAATAATTAGCAAGTCTTATAAGGGATAAGGAGGGATTAAGTTGAATATTCCCTTGATCGACTTGAAAAAAGAGTATGGGTTATATGGAAAAAATATTGAAAAAGCTGTCATCGAAGTGCTGCAAAGCGGTTCATATATTCTGGGAAACAAAGTGGAGCAATTTGAAAAGGAGATTGCCAATTACTTGGGTGTCAAGTATGCGGCAGGCGTTGCCAACGGAACGGATGCATTGCTTCTCGCCCTTGCGGCATTGGGCATTGGAGAAGGCGATGAAGTGATCACTACGCCATTCACTTTTTTTGCCACGGCGGAAGTCATTGCGAAGGTTGGAGCTAAACCTGTATTTGTCGATATCGAGCCGGACACCTACAACATCGATGTCAATAAAATCGAAAAAGCGATCACGGATAAAACGAAAGCGATTATCGTTGTCCATCTGTTCGGCATGGCGGCGGAAATGGATAAAATAATGGAGATTGCTTCGGCGCATCAATTAAAAGTGATTGAGGATGCGTGCCAAGCGATTGGAACAGAATATAAAGGAAAACGGGTAGGCGGCATCGGCGATATCGGATGTTTCTCCTTCTTCCCGACAAAAAATTTGGGCGCATTTGGAGATGGCGGATTGGTTGTCACAAACGATCCGGATCTTTATAAGAAAATTTGCCAATTGCGAAATCATGGCAGTGAAGAGAGATATATCCATGATTTTATCGGGATGAATAGCCGGCTCGACGAAATCCAGGCCGCCATTTTGATCGAAAAACTTAAATTGTTGGATATGTTTCTATTTAAGAGAATCATCGTGGCCAACACATATACCCAGGAGCTTCCGAATATGAAGAAAAAACCGCCGCAATATACGGATCGAACCCATACGTATCATCAATATTGCATTGAAGTGGATGATAGGGAACAGCTTATCGGTTTTCTTAAGGAAAAAGGGATTGCAACAGGAATCTACTATCCGGTCCCATTGCATCTTCAAAAAGCTTTCGATTATCTCCAATACCGGCAGGGTGATTTTCCTGTTGCGGAAAATGCGGCAAAACATATTTTGGCACTGCCAATCAATCCTACGTTAACAGTCTCGGAACAGGAATATATCATTAAAACTATGAAAGATTTCGCAGGTGTTTCACCATGAGCGGAATCCGTGTCGGTGTCGCAGGTACCGGGAAAATGGGCTTTTTGCATTGTTCCAAATTGATCCAAATGAAAAATGTAAATTTTATCGGAGTTTATGATAAAGATTTCCAAAGAGCAGCTCAAATCAGTAAATCGTTCCATGTCAAAGCCTTTGATTCGTATTCCGAATTGCTGAAAAATATTGATGCGGTCATTATAGCGGCACCCACGACATTCCATTTTTCGTTGGCGGCGGAAGCGGTTATGAAAAACAAACATGTTTTTGTTGAAAAGCCGATGACAATGACGTGGGAAGAAGCCGATAAAATAAAAAAGTTGTTGAAAAATAAAAGACTGAAATTCCAAGTGGGCCACATTGAACGGTTCAATCCGGCCATCCAAAGAATCCACGAATATATTCAACCGGATCAAATTATCAATATTGACGCAAAAAGACTTGCTTACTCTGATCGTATAAAAGATACGGATGTTGTATTGGATGTCATGATTCATGATATCGACATTATTTTGAGTCTTATCAAAAGTCCGATCAAACGCGTATCAGCGGAAGGAATCCGATTGCGTGATTCCGATAAATTCGACACGGTTTCCGCATTGCTGCTGTTTGAAAACGGAATTGTGGCCAATTTGATGGCCAGCAATATTTCCCATGAAAAGGTGAGGGAATTTATTGTTTATGAAAAGGAAAAAGTGATTAAAACCAATTATTTGATGAGGCAGCAGCAATTGATCATGAAAGAATTGAATGATCATCATTTGACTTTTCTGGTCGGAACAGAAAATGTCATTGCCAATATTACTCTTCCATATTCCGATCCTCTGTTGGAAGAACTTCGCCATTTTGTTGACTGCATTGATTCGGATTCGGAGCCGCTTGTCGGCGTGGATGAAGGAAGGGCGGCCGTAGAAGTTGCATTGAAAATAAAACAATGTTTAATAGATTCAAAGTAAAAAAGAAATGTATAACTCTTTGCGGGTTGGTAAAAGAGTTATACATTTTTTGCAGTCAGCTCACTTATTTGGTTATTTTTTTCGCAGGGACGCCAACAACCGTCACGTTGGCCGGAACATCCTTTGTCACTACGGATCCAGCGCCGACAATGGCATTTTCGCCAATTGTGATATTTGGGAGAAGGGTGGCGTTATTGCCGATTTTCGCCCCCTTTTTTATATGGGCTCCCTTCAGTTGATACGGCTGTTTCCCCATGTATTTGTCATTGGACATGGACACGCACGGACCGATAAATACATCGTCTTCCAAAATGGTATCTCCGGTGATATAAGCCAGGGTTTGAACGGTGCATCTTTTTCCGATAGACGTATTCAACTCGACGATCGCCCCTCTGCCGATGACCGTTTGGCTGCCGATCGTCGAGTTTTCGCGGATGCTGGCGTGATCCGCAACAAAAACATGATCGGCAATTTCGGAACCGGCATAAATTGTCACGTTGTTGCCGATTTTTGTATTTTCTCCGATGATTAAATTCGGCTGTTTGACATCGGAAGCCCTCATTTTTTGGTTTCCGCTTTTTTTGACTCCCAAAACACAATTGGAGCCGATGATGACATTATCACCGATCACCGTGCCTTTCAGGATTACTGTATGGTGGCCGATCGTTACGTTTTCCCCGATTTTGACCCCTTCCTCTATTACCACATGTTGCCCAAGTTTCACACTTTCAGGGAGTTGGGATTGCCCCACTTTGTCATCCTTTCGTTTCTGTATTCATAAAACAGTACCGGTATTCCAAATGGCCGGCTTGATTATGCGGTTCCGCTATTGATTGGCGTTTTTGCTGTTCTTGTAGTTTTTAAAAAATTCCTCATTAAATAAAACTTTTGGATCGTTGGGGATATATTGTTTTGTCAATTCATGATGTTTGATGGACTCTTCGACATTTCCCAATTGCCAGTAAGAGACGCAAAGAGCAAGGTGCGGATACCAGGTCGAATAAGCGGCTTGATGGAAACCGCCTGTTTTTTTATCTTTCATTTTTATTGCCAATTCATACCAAAATACGGCGGTTTTGAAATTATTCTTTGATTTGAAGATATCACCGATACGGCAACAAGCTTCTGATCTCGGTTCATCATAGGCAAAGGTTTTTAGCAGTGATGTAAGTTCGTTATCCTGCTCCCCGAGCTGGGCATAGCAGTCGGCCATATAGATGCAAGCCCGGATATTATCTTCTATCCAGCCCTTTTTGCCATCCAAAAATTCCCGGTAATAGGTAATCGCCTTTTTATATTGTTTATGGTCTTTGAGCTCGTTGGCATAATAAAATAAGTCCCTTGGCGAAAATTCTTCCCCTTTTTTGATCCGGTTTTCATAAATTCTCAGATTTCTGCCGATAGACTGAGAATCCGCTTTCTTCTTCTTTTTTTTGTTATGAAGAATGGAAACGTCCGCTTCCAATATATTTCCGTAAACCTCGAGATATTCATGGACAGGTCCGATCCATTTGAATCCTTTGCTGCGTTTCACAAGCCGGTTTCTCCGATAATGGAAGGTCGGGTTTCCGTGATTGTCGGTTTGAACGATATAGTTCATGGAAACAGCATCGATATCGTCAGTGAGCGTTTTTTTCAATGCTTTGAATTTTTCCTGTTCTTCCGTGGGAATCACGTCATCCGCATCCAACCAGAGAATATAATCTTTTGTCGCCAGGCTGAAGGAATAGTTCCTTGCTGCCGCGAAATCGTCAATCCAGGTGAAGTCATAGATTTTATCCGTAAATTTTCGCGCCACTTCCTTTGTATTGTCAGTCGATCCGGTGTCGACAATGATGATTTCATCACATATCCCTGCCACGCTTGATAAACAATTCGCCAGAACCTCTTCTTCATTTTTCACAATCATGCAAAGACTGATCGTCGGCATCCTTACACTCCTTAAGCATTAATACATTTTATATATATATGTGGCGATTAGAGATTTCGAAACCGCCAGTTGATTAATAAAAGAAAAAGGTGATTACCGATGAAACGATAATCACCTTGTGTGAGCGCGCGGCGCAGGACGATGATTCTGGCATAGTAAATGGCACTGGCTGCCCCCGATCTCAAGTCAGGCATTTGTGTTTTAATGTTAATTTCGCGACCACTTCAACCCTGGCTGTTTGAGGGAACATGTCAACGGGCTGGATATACTCCACTTTGTACATTTTTATCAGTTCTTTTAAATCCCTGGCGAAAGTGGAAGGATTGCAGGAGGTATAGACAAACCGCTTTGGCTTAATGTTTAATACGGTATTGATAAAACTTGGCGCAAGGCCGGTGCGCGGCGGATCGACCGTGACAACATCCGGAACAAATCCTTCATTCGCCCACTTCTTGAGCCATTCTTCCGCTGTGCCGGTGAAGAATTTCGCGTGAGAAAATCCGTGTTTCCGGGCATTCTTTCTCGCATCTTCAACGGATTCCGGAACGACATCCATTCCCCGCACTTCTTTTGCGTCTTTCGCCAGCCACAGCCCAATCGTTCCAACGCCGCAGTAAGCATCGACCACGGTTTCGTTGCCGGAGAGTTGTGCCGCTTTTTTGATTTCATCATATAATACGACTGTTTGCTCAGGATTTAATTGAAAAAACGCACGGGAAGACAAATCAAAAGAAAGCCCGCCCAATTGTTCATGAATCGTTTCCTTGCCGTCAAGCACAATCGTCTCATCCCCAAAAATGAGGGAAGTTTTGGCCGGATTGATATTTTGGGTGATGGAAACGATACTGGAATCTAATTCTTTAATGCCTTGAACTAATTCCTTTTTACGAGGAATATCTTTTTTTGTTGTGACGAGGCAGACTTGCGTTTCTCCGGTTTGAATGCCTGTCCGGACAACGATGGTGCGAATGATTCCTTTTGATTTTCCATCATAGATCGGGATGCCGAGTTGTTCCAAAAGATTCCGGATGCCGACCGTGATCTTTGTTGTGGCAGGATGCTGCACAAGGCAGTCATCAAGATTTAAAAGTTTGTTTGTTCCTTCAATAAATAGCCCAGCCTTCACTTCATGTCCGATTTTACGGACTTGAAAAGCGCTCTTGTTTCGATAATGCCAAGGATTCTCCATCCCTATTGCAGGTCTTATCTCCACTTTTTCTGCAATATGCGGAACGAATTTTTCCAGCGATTGAATCACAATGTCGCGCTTTTCTTTCAGTTGTCCTTCATAAGACAAATGCTGCAATTGGCATCCGCCGCATTGCTCGTAGACCGCGCAAGGCGGATTGACACGGTGTTTTGAAGATTCTCTTATTCGTACAATTTCCGCCTCGGCATAATTGGGATGGATTTTCGATACTTTTGCTGTGATGACTTCACCGGGAAGGGCGCCTTTCACAAAAATGACATTCCGCTTAAAAAAACCGACCCCTTCTCCATTAATGCCAAGCCTTTTTATTGTTAAAGGGAATTTTTGACCGATTTCGATTTTTACTTTATCAGACATACTTTCACGTCCTTTATTTCATCTTCAAATATTATAGCAACCGAATAAGGGAAGGTAAAATTTCATAAGAATAAGTTAGCCATATGTATGGATTTTCTTCAGAATAAATGTTATTGTTATATAAAATATAAACTGAATATTCTTTCATATCCTTCGGGGTCGGGTGAAATTCCCAGCCGGCGGTGATGAAGCATTGCTTCTAAGCCCGCGAGCTCTTTTCGAGCAGGATTTGGTGCGAATCCAAAGCCGACAGTGAAAGTCTGGATGGGAGAAGGATGGTTTGTGAGAAAGTCCATTAGTCCGCTGATTAATGGCTTACTTTCGTATTCACTTTTTTGCAATCCGTTCTCCCGCAATTTGGCGGGAGTTTTTTATTTAGGTGTATTTTTAAAATGGGCCTGATTCAAGGCTTTTTTGTGCTGCCTAAAAATTTCATCGTTCTCCCAACCCCGTTAAGGCGACTTAGCGGGGTTTTTTACTTGTATATATTGGAAAAGGGGGATTTTCATGTTTACCGGAATTATTGAGGATAAAGGGATTGTCACTGGGATTGAAAAAGACGAGAAAAGTATGAAGATTGTGATCCGCTCGCCAAAAATCGTGTCTGATGCGTCTCTTGGAGATAGTATTGCTGTCAATGGCGTTTGTTTAACGGTGACACATTTAACGAAGGACGAGATGACGGTCGATGTCATGCCGGAAACGGTGAAGGCGACGACGATTCATCAGTTGAAAAAAGGAGACTATGTCAATTTGGAAAGGGCAATGGCAGCTGGCGGCCGTTTTGGAGGGCATATCGTTTCCGGACATGTGGATGGAGTGGGAACAATCCGCAGCAAGAAACCGGTATCCAATGCCGTGTATTACGAAATCGAAATCCCGAAAGAGCTGCTGGAACAATGCATTCCGAAAGGTTCCATCACCGTCGATGGAACAAGTTTGACCATTTTTGGAGTCAGTGACACGGCCATCACCATTTCGCTCATTCCGCATACGTATGCAGAAACGATTTTGGGAATGAAGGGAATCGGCGATCAGGTGAATATAGAAACGGATATGCTCGGAAAATATGTGTTGCATCATTTGAAGAGAATAAATACTAAAGAAGAATCAAACATTACATTGGAATTTTTGACTCAAAACGGATTTTAAGGATGGTGGTTGATATGTTAAATACAATTGAAGAAGCAATAGAAGACTTGAAAAAAGGGAAAACCATCATCGTGGTGGATGATGAGAACCGGGAAAATGAAGGGGATTTGGTCGCTTTGGCGGAACATGCCACACCGGAAGTCATCAATTTTATGGCGACATACGGCCGCGGGTTGATTTGTACCCCAATAACGGAAGAATTGGCGGAAAAGCTGGATTTGCATGCGATGGTCGCCCATAATACCGACAATCACCAAACGGCATTTACAGTAAGCATCGACCATGTGAGTACAACTACCGGTATCAGCGCCTACGAACGCTCGACAACGATTTTAAAAATGCTCGAAGCGGATGCGGAAAAATCCGATTTCAGAAGACCGGGCCACGTTTTCCCGCTCATCGCCAAGAAAAACGGCGTGTTGGAAAGACAAGGGCATACAGAGGCTGCGGTGGATTTGGCCCGCATTGCCGGCGCTTTTCCGGCAGGGGTGATTTGCGAAATCATGGGGGATGACGGCAGAATGTCCCGTCTTGACGATCTCTTGAAGTTCGCAGAAGTCCATGATTTAAAAATTATTTCCATTGAAGAATTGGTCCGCTATCGCTTTAGAAATGAAAAGGTTGTGAAACGGGCGGCCTCTGTCAAAATGCCAACGACTTATGGGGATTTCCAAATGATCGGTTATGAGAACGAAATTGACGGCTTGGAGCATGTGGCATTGGTGAAAGGAAACATCCGTGAAGATGAAGCGCCGCTTGTGCGCATCCATTCGGCTTGTTTGACGGGGGATGTCTTTCATTCAAAACGCTGCGATTGCGGTCCACAGTTGGAAAAATCTTTGGAAATGATTGAAAACGAAGGCAAAGGCGTTCTTTTATACATGCAACAGGAAGGGCGCGGCATCGGATTGATTAATAAACTAAAGGCATACGCATTGCAGGAGCAAGGTTTGGATACGGTGGAAGCGAACTTGAAGCTCGGTTTCCCGGCGGAATTGAGGGATTATGCATTAAGCGCGCAAATGCTGAAGGATTTGGGCATTACAAAAATCCGCCTGATGACGAACAATCCGGAAAAGATCGAAGGCATCGAAAAATACGGCATCAAAGTGGTTGAACGGGTGCCTATTATCATCCAACCAAATCAAATCAATGCCTATTATTTAAAAACAAAAAGGGAAAAAATGCATCATTTTATTTAAGTTTGACATTCTGAATCAATTTTAAGAGGGAGCAATGGAAAATGGGAAAAGTATTTGAAGCAAATTTAGTCGGAACAGGATTAAAAATCGGAATCGTGGTGGGACGATTCAATGAATTCATCACTTCCAAACTGTTGGATGGAGCTTTGGATGGATTAAAACGCCATGGGGTGGATGAGGCAAACATCGATGTGGCATGGGTGCCTGGCGCTTTTGAAATTCCGTTTATCGCAAAACAAATGGCTGAAACGGGAGAGTATGATGCGGTCATCGGCTTGGGAACGGTCATCCGGGGATCCACAACCCATTACGACTATGTCTGCAATGAGGCGGCAAAAGGCATCGCCCAAGTTTCTTTGCAAACGAATGTGCCGGTGATTTTCGGTGTTGTGACAACGGAAAATATTGAACAGGCCATTGAACGGGCCGGAACAAAAGCGGGCAACAAAGGATATGATGCCGCAGTTTCTGCCATCGAAATGGCGAATTTGAAAAAGATGTTTAAATAATCATGAAGTAAGATTCCTCAATTGGGGAATCTTTTTTATTTTTGGGGAAATGGATTCGCACAAGAAGTGGATATATCTGAGGGGGAAGGGAAACATTTGAGAGAAGAAGTCATCCGAGCAAGAGGGAGGGTTATCCGAGCAAGAGGGAGGGTTATCCGAGCAAGAGGGAGGGTTATCCGAGCAAGAGGGAGGGTTATCCGAGCAAGAGGGAGGGTTATCCGAGCAAGAGGGAGGGTTATCCGAGCAAGAGGGAGGGTTATCCGAGCAAGAGGGAGGGTTATCCGAGCAAGAGGGAGGGTTATCCGAGCAAGAGGGAGGGTTATCCGAGCAAGAGGAGGAGTTATCCGAGCAAGAGGGAGGGTTATCCGAGCAAGAGGAGGAGTTATCCGAGCAAGAGGGAGGGTTATCCGAGCAAGAGGAAGAGTCATCCGAGCGAGAGGGAGGATTATCCGAGCAAGAAAAGTTGCCATCCAAGCAAAAAGAACCGCCATCTGCGCAAAATAAAAAGCTAACCCCAAAAAACTTTATAAAAAAAGGAACCCATTCAACAATGGATTCCCAACGGCATATCAACCTGCCAAATCAAGAAGCTTCTCCCCAAAACATTTCATCCACCAAATAATCAAACACCAACTCATCCAAAGTTCCGAAAGTATATCCTTGCCGTTTCGCTTCTTTAATAAAATCCGGCAATGCATCCGCATTATGTTCAGCGACAGTGTGCATCAAAATAATGGCACCGGGATGCAGCTGTTTGACCAGCTCATTATATGCATATTCTGCACCTTTCTTTTGATCCGTATCCCAATCGCGAAATGCGATGGACCAGAAAATGTGGGTATAGCCATGTTCATTGCCAACCTCCAACAGCTCGGTGCTGAAAACGCCTTCCGGTGGACGAACGTAATAAGTCCGTTCAATCCCTGTGATTTCCTTTAATTTTTTATCGAAATTCTGCCATTCCTTCAACATGCCTTCACGGGTCAATCTCGCCATATTCGGATGTTTGTCGGAATGGTTGCCGATTGTATGCCCTTCCTTTACTATCCGTTTTACGATATCCGATGCGCTTGTCAAATAATGCCCCGTTAAGAAAAAAGTTGCTTTTACTTTTTCCTTTTTTAATGTATCAAGAATTTGCTCCGTATGACCCGCCTCAAATCCGTTATCGAAAGTCAAATAAATTACTTTTTTCTCCGGATTTCCCCGGTAAAATGCCCCGTACTCCCTCAATAATCGCTCAAATTCAGCACCTGCATCCGGCGGGTTTCCATCTTTGGCTTTTGTAAACCCCCAATGATATTCCTTAGCCAACGTTTGAGGTGCCGGAATCAACAAACCAAAAAGCAACATGATTGCGAATGCAAACTTTATTCCTTTCAACTTTCCGCCTCCTCTTCTTTTTGCTTTAGATTGTGCAAAAAGAAAACGATTATGCCGGCATGCTTTACAATGCCCCGGATATATGAACGAAACGTGATTTTGTGTATACTAAAAATCAAGGAGTGTTTTCATGCAAGTCATTACAAAAATCACCCGCCAAAAAAATCAGGAACGATATAATATTTATTTGAATGATGAATTTGCTTTTTCGGTGGACGAGTCCACCCTTATAAAGTTTGGCTTAACAAAAGGAAAAATACTCGATCCTTTTGAGATGGATGAAATCGCCTATGAAGATGAAATTGCCAAAGCCTTTAACCGCGCGCTCCATTTTTTGAGTTATCAAATGCGCAGCGAATTTGAAGTGAAAAAGAAACTGCTCGATGCCGGCTTCGGTGAATCGGTCGTGCTTGAGGCGATTCAGAAGCTGAAGAAATTGGGTTTTCTCAATGATGAAAGCTATTCCAAGGCATTGCTTGAGACGAAGAAAAAAACCGCCAAAAAAGGTCCAATGGCCATCAAGCAGGATTTAAAGAAAAAAGGCATCGACAAAAACACGATGGAAAAAGCTTTGGAATCGTACACCCATGAAGAGCAATTGCAGCTTGCCATGCAGCTCGCCGAAAAAACGGTGAAAATGAATCCGAAAAAAACGCCCGCTCAAATCAAGCAAAAAATTCAAGACACATTGATTCGAAAAGGCTATTCCTTTGAAATCGTGAATGAAATACTTGACCAAATCGAGCTGGAGCGAGATGATGATGAATGGTACGAATTGATTGCTGTTCAAGGTGAAAAAATTTGGAATAAATATGTCCGGAAATTTGAGGGCAAACAGCTGGAATTGAAAGTGAAACAAGCCCTTTATCAAAAAGGATTTCCAATAGAAATGATCGATCGATTTATCGATGAAAAGAGGGAGAATGGATGAAAAAAACATATGCGCAAATGACGCCTGAAGAATTAAGACAAGAGATAGCGAATCTGAAGGAAAAGGCGAGAAAAGCCGAACAATTGGGCATCGTCAATGAATTTGCCGTATACGAAAGAAAAGCGCTGATGGCACAAGCCTATTTGATGGACCCATCCTTCATCAAACCTGGTGAAATTTATAGAATAGAAGGGGCACCAGGGGAATATTTCAAAGTGGAATATTTGAAAGGGCGCTTTGCATGGGGCTTCCGACTACATGGAGAAAAATTTGAAGAAGCATTGCCAATTTCCATGCTCATTCCACTGAAAGAGGAGGAATAACATGGACGCAAGCACGATGATGATTGAGCGATTGACTGAAGAATTATTGGAAGTGAATCCATTTTTATCAGAAAACAAAGCCCGCACATGGATTGAATTATTATGGTCGGATTTTGAGGCGACCTATGCAAAGGCGGGCCGCCGCTATAAAGGGCCTGAATTTACGGAAAGAATCATCCGCCAGTGGATTGAAAGCTATGGCGATAAAATCCATGAATTTGCAGGCCGCAATCCGAAATATGCGCATTTATTGGATGAAGAGTAATGAAAAGGAGCACCCCTACTAAGAGGTTGCTCCTTTACACTTGAAGCCGATTATCATATGGTCAGCCGCTTGGGCGGAAACTAATCGCTCGCTCCGATTTGCAATTTCCGTTGAAGCTTGTCTTCGCTGAAAATCCAACCGGTATAGGAAGTGACGATGTTCAAGTCTTCATCCAAATGGGCGACCGCTACGAATGGATAGCGTTCATTGCTTCGGTACCTCAAATCGATCAATCTGACTTCCGTGAGCCCGTTTTCCAGTTCGGAAATGTCCCAATGATAAATTGGGGAGAAAGATAAAAAGGCGGATAAATTTGGATCGCTCAAGGCCTTTTCGACCAAAGGCGTTTTAGGCAAAGGGCGGATTTTGAATTTATCGTAAATATTGATTGTCCGTCCAAATGCCCGTCCCACATAATAATGGGTTTGGGATTTGGCTGCGACCCGCCAGATAAAGAAACGCATGGTCGGAGCGACAATGATGACCTCCGCATCCGGAATCGTTTTGCGCACGGCATTTTTTACCGATTGTTGAACGAGGTATCTTAAAATATAATAGCCAATGATGACCAAATACATAGTGGTAAATATCATAACCGGGTCCATCCTTAAAACCCATAGAATGATCCCGACACAATGGATTCCAAAAATGTATGGGTCAAAGGTGTTGATGACGCCGAGAGCCACCCATTTCCTTGAGAATGGCCTTAGTGCCTGCGTGCCGTAAGCATTGAAGATATCGACAAAAACATGCAAGAAAACGGCGAGAAACGTCCATAACCAAAGATGCAGCACATTGGCTTCCTGGAAAATGAGCGATGCGATGGCGGTAATTCCAATGGGCCAAAGAATGACGGCAGGAACAGAATGGGTAATGCCTCGATGATGTCTTATATAAACCGCATTATTGCGGAGTTTTAATATCGTGTCTACATCAGGAGCTTGGGAACCGACAATTGTTCCTGTTAAAACTGCTGCAAAAGTCACGCTATGATTTGCCACAACCGGATCAATCAAAGATAACCCTCCGAGGGCAATGCCCATGACGAGGTGAGTGCCAGTATCCATCCAAATCATCTCCTTAAAAACGGAGGACTACAGAATTTGTAAAAGCAAAATAAATACAACTTCTTTATAATTATATTATACCCTAATTACTAAAAATAAAATCGAAAACTGTCAGGAGGAACTAGTGAAATACCCATATTCGCAACAATTTCGACAAAGTCTTGTCGAATGGTTTCATGAAGAAAAACGTGATTTGCCTTGGAGACAAACAAACGATCCATATAAAATTTGGGTTTCGGAAGTGATGCTTCAACAAACCCGTGTGGACACGGTCATTCCATATTATCAACGGTTTATCGATAAATATCCCACAATCGAGTCGCTGGCAAACGCCGATGAAGAAGAGCTGCTCAAGATGTGGGAGGGGCTTGGATATTATTCAAGAGCCCGCAACCTGCAAGCCGGTGTAAAAGAAGTGGTTGAGAAATATGGCGGCACGGTGCCGAACAACCGCCATGACCTGCAACGATTAAAAGGCGTCGGCCCTTATACTGCCGGAGCCATTTTAAGCATTGCCTATAATCTCCCGGAACATGCAGTCGACGGCAATGTGATGCGTGTATTGAGCCGGGTGTTACATATCAAAGAGGACATTTCCCTTGTAAAAACCCGGAAAATCTTTGAAGAAGCGGTGGAACAATTGATCCATCCGGAATACCCTGGGGATTTCAATCAGGCATTGATGGATTTGGGGGCGATGATTTGTACGCCATCTTCTCCAAAGTGCCTGCTTTGTCCGGTGAGGGAATATTGTCTGGGATTTATGGAAGGCGATGCGGAACAGTTGCCGATCAAGACGAAGAAAACAAAAGAAAAACATGAATTTTATGATGTGTATATCGCAGTCAATGATGGGAAAGTCTTGTTCGAAAAGCGTCCGGAAGAAGGACTCCTTGCAAACATGTGGCAGTTTCCGATGATGCTGAAGGGCAAATCATCGGAAGATACAAAAAAACAATTTGAATTAAAATACAATGTGGAAATCAAAAATATCATCGAAGAAGATTTTTTCGAACAGAAGCATATTTTCTCCCATTTAATCTGGAATTTGCGTTGCCATTTGGTGGACATCACAGAAAACGGGGAACTGCCGGAGTTTGCGCATTATGTCACATTGAAGGAAATCGAAGGCTTGCCGCTTCCGGTGCCAATGATAAAAATTGTGAATATTCTGAATCAATATATTTTTCATTCCCCGGAATAATCCCGGGTTCACCTGTCCACAATAACTAGCGTGGAGGTGAACATTCATGGCAAAAAATCGCAACAAAAACAACCAGGCAGAGGAGTTTGCTCAAGAACAGGATTTTGAACAAACTCGTCAAGACCAACAAAACAACAAAAAACCACAAAACCAACAACAAAACAAAAACAACAACAAATAAGAAACAGCGATTGAGTGCTACTGGTATAGACATTTTTGTCTATACCTTTATTTTTTGCGCCAGTTCCTTATCAATGGATAACACATCAAGAATAATTATTGATTTTAATAGTAAAATGAGCCGTTCCTCAATATAATATATAAAGAGTGTGTTATTTCCTACAAGTTTTCAGAAACATTGATATAATAGACGTGAGTATATAGGAAAGTGAAAAGGTGGGGCTAAAAAATGACGGTACCGAAAGAAGGAGAAACCATACAAATACATAGTTATAAACATAATGGAAGCATCCACCGGGTTTGGCACGAAACGATGGTATTAAAAGGAACGAAAAATATTATTATCGGAGCAAATGACAGAACTCTTGTTACAGAAGCGGATGGTCGAACTTGGCTTACAAGAGAGCCTTCCATATGTTATTTTCATGCGGAACACTGGTTCAATATCATCTGCATGTTGCGGGAAGACGGGGTTTATTATTATTGTAATATGAGTTCCCCTTTTGTCTTTGACAATAACGCGATCAAATATATCGATTACGACCTGGATCTCAAAGTGTTCCCTGACAAGACCTATACATTGCTGGATGAAGATGAATATGAACAACATAAAGCGGAAATGGGCTATCCGGATGTGATCGATAAAATATTAAAGCGCAATGTCACTAAACTCCTGAGCTGGGTGAAGCAGAAAAAAGGTCCCTTTGCCCAGGACTTTATAGAAGTATGGACAAACCGGTATTTATTTTACAAAGACATGCAATCCAATAATAAATAGCTTTTCGGCGTCTCATGTGGGAAGAGACGTCTTTTTTATTGTGGTAAAATAGAATTCGTTATGTCAAACTTGGAAAAATAAAAGGAAAATTGACACTCCATGTGTAGCAGTAAGGATGTGATCGCTTTTGGACAGTATTCGAAGATATATGCGTTTTGTCAAGCCCTATTACTGGGAAATCATTTTGACCCTGATCATAGGGGTCATCAAATTTGCCATCCCGTTGTTCATTCCATTCTTAACGAAAATTGTCATCGATGATATTCTGTTAAATACTGAATTGACGGATGCCGAACGCATCAAGCAATTGACTTATTGGCTTGGCGGAGCCCTCGTCATCTTCTTCATCATCCGGCCACCGGTGGAATATTATCGGCAATATTTCGCCCAACATGTCAGCAATAAGGTGCTGTATGACATTCGGAAAGAACTTTATGTGCACTTGCAAAAGTTGAGTTTGAAATTTTATTCCAATCATCGGGCAGGGGATATCATTTCCCGCTTCATCAATGATGTTGAAGCGACGAAAAACTTTGTGATGATTGGGCTGATGAATTTATGGCTTGATATGACAACGATTTTGATCGTCATAGGAATCATGCTGACGATGGATTGGAAATTGACGATCGTTGCGGTGATTTCCCTTCCGTTATTCGCAATCAGTGTAAAGTATTTCTTTGGAAGACTGAGGGCGTTGACAAGAATCCGTTCCCAGGCGCTGGCGAATTTGCAAAGCTATTTGCATGAACGGGTGAGCGGCATCAGCATTGTAAAAAGCTTTGCTCTTGAGGAACACGAACAAAAGATTTTTGACAAGGAAAATGGCGAGTTTTTGGACAAATCTCTGGACCATACAAGATGGAATGCAAAATCCTTCGCGGTAGTCAACACGATTACGGATATCGCCCCTTTGTTGGTCATCGGCTTTGCCTCTTATCTGATCATTCAGGGGCAACTATCCGTCGGTGAAATGGCGGCATTTATGGGATATATCGAGAGGCTTTATTCACCGTTAAGAAGATTGATGAACTCTTCAACGACCCTTACCCAATCCATCGCTTCAATGGACAGGATGTTCAGTTTGATGGATGAAGAGTACGATGTCCAAAATAAACCGAATGCTCTTCCATTGCCGCCGGTTACAGGGAAAGTGGAATTCCAGAACGTCCAATTCAAATACGCAGAAGAGGGACAACCGGTATTAAAAAACATCAACTTTACCATCCAGCCTGGGGAAACCGCCGCATTTGTCGGAATGAGCGGTGGAGGGAAATCGACGATAGTCAGCCTCATACCGCGCTTTTATGATGTAACATCCGGTTCTGTAAAAATTGATGGCAAAGATGTGCGGGAGGTGGACATCAAGTCCCTCCGTTCGCAGATCGGCATTGTGTTGCAGGACAATATTTTATTCAGCGATTCCGTGAAGCAAAACATTTTAATGGGAAAACCGGATGCGACGGATGAAGAAGTCATTGCGGCGGCAAAAGCGGCGAATGCCCATGACTTTATCATGTCGCTTCCGAATGGATATGACACCAAAGTGGGAGAGCGGGGAGTCAAGCTGTCAGGCGGCCAGAAACAGCGTATCGCCATCGCAAGGGTGTTTTTGAAAAATCCTCCAATCTTGGTGCTGGATGAAGCAACCTCCGCCCTCGATTTGGAAAGCGAAGCGTTGATCCAGGAATCGTTGGAACGTTTGGCGAGTGACCGAACAACCATCATCATTGCCCATCGCCTATCGACCATTACTCATGCCGATAAAATTTTTGTCATTGACCATGGTGAAGTGGCAGAAGAAGGCAATCATGAGTCTTTGATGGCGAAAAAAGGAATATATCACGACCTATTTCAAATTCAAAATTTGGATTAAAAAGAGGAGCCAGGTGCAAAAAATTACCTGGCTCTTTTATTGTTATGTTCCAAAAATTTTTGTTTTTTCTATCTTTTCCATATATTTAATGTTAAAATAAAAATTTCTAAAGATTCTATAAAATGAATAATTCAAAATTTTCTGTATTAAAAACAGATATTGCTAGGTTAGAAAGAAATGTATAAAATATTTAGTAAAATGGAAAAATTTTTAGTTTAGAGAATTTTTTCTTATATCTTCCATTTGTTTATTACTATATATTATTTTTTGAAAATCTATGAATCTATTCATTGTATTTGAAGGTTAGAAAAATCAATAAATCAATAGAATCGCTTCCCACGTTTTACTGTTTTTTAAAATATTATTTCAGAAAATTCTAATTTCTAAAACGAAATCGGCAGATTCTTGCATATGAATCCGATAAATAGATGAGGTGAATACATGGAGAGAAAAGTGCTGCTAGAAGTGAAGGATTTGGAAACAACATTTTTTACAAATGACGGAAAAGTTCCCGCGGTTGATCATATAGATTTTAAAGTCTATGAAGGCGAAATATTGGCAATTGTAGGTGAATCCGGTTGCGGGAAGAGCGTTACCTCTTTATCGATCATGGGGCTGGTTCCAAACCCTCCCGGAAAAATAACATCAGGTGAAATATTGCTGGAAGGCAGGGATTTGACGAAGCTTCCGGAAAAGGAGATGCGGAAGATTCGCGGAAAGGATATCGCGATGATTTTCCAGGAGCCGATGACTTCTTTGAACCCTTTGTTCACAATTGGGAACCAATTGGTTGAGGCGATTCGGATCCATCATCGGGATTGGGGCAAAAAGAAAGCCGAAAGCCATGCCATCGAAATGATGAAACTTGTCGGACTTCCCCGCGCGGAAGAATTGATGAAGGAATATCCCCATCAATTATCCGGCGGTATGAGACAGAGGGTGATGATTGCGATGGCTTTGTCTTGCAATCCGAAATTACTGATTGCCGATGAACCGACAACCGCATTGGATGTAACGATTCAAGCGCAAATTATGAAACTGATGCAAGATTTGAATAAAAAATTCAATTCCGCTGTTCTTCTGATCACCCATGATTTAGGTGTCGTGGCGGAAATCTGCGAACGGGTGGTTGTCATGTACAGCGGGCAAATCGTGGAAGAAGCATCGGTGATGGAAATCTTTAAAAATCCAAGCCATCCATATACAAAAGGACTTATTCAATCCGTGCCGGATATGCGGGTGAAGAAGGAAACATTATATTCGATCCCGGGTTCCGTTCCAAAGCCTGGTTCCATCAAAACCGGATGCAGATTTGCCCCAAGATGTGAATTTGCAACGGATCGGTGCTTCAATGAAAATCCTCCGATATATGAAGTTTCAGCAGGTCATAAGGCAAGATGTTTCTTATTGGAGAAAGAGGAGGGGACTGTTCTTGAAGAACACACTGTTAAAAGTTGAACAATTAAAAAAACATTTTCCGAAACACAAAAAAGCGTTTTCCAAAACAACAGAAGTGGTAAAGGCCGTTGATGGCGTTTCTTTTGAAGTGTTTGAAGGAGAGACGCTCGGAATCGTTGGGGAATCAGGCTGCGGAAAGTCCACTACCGGAAGAATGATTATGCGCTTGCTTGAACCGACTGATGGAAAAATTTATTTTAACGGGATTGAACTGACATCCTTGTCAAAAAGTGAAATGCGGAAAGCCAGAAGGGATTTGCAAATGGTGTTTCAAGATCCGTACGCTTCATTGAATCCGAGGCATACGGTCGAAAAAATCCTGGAGGAACCATTGATTGTCCATGGAATTGGAAATTCAAAAGAAAGAAAAGAAATGGTGAAAGAGTTTCTCCAAATTGTCGGTTTAAATACTTACCACGCGAAAAGATATCCCCATCAATTCAGCGGAGGTCAAAGACAGCGCATCGGCATCGCAAGGGCGTTGATGACCAATCCCAAATTGATCATAGCGGATGAACCGGTATCGGCATTGGACGTATCGATTCAGGCGCAAGTCCTCAATCTGATGCAGCGGCTGCAGGAAGATTTGAAACTGACATACATCTTCATTGCCCATGATTTGGGGGTTGTACGGCACATCAGCGATCGGGTTGGAGTCATGTATTTGGGAAGATTGGTGGAATTGGCGGATTGCGATTCCCTCTATGAGGAACCGTTGCATCCATATACGAAAGTGCTGCTTTCTTCCGTTCCAGTTCCTGACCCTACATATAAAAAAGAGGAAGTCTTGATCAAAGGGGATATTTCCGAATCTGTACCGAAAAACGGTTGTTTATTCCATCCGCGATGTCCTTTTGCCACGGAAGTATGCAAAACAATCGTTCCGGAATTGAAAGAAGTGAAACCGGGTCATTCTGTTGCGTGCCATCTTTTTGATGAAGCGCAGCAATGACATAAATGAACATCAAAAAATAGGAGGGGTTTTATGTTGAAAAAACTTTGGCCTGCAGCATTGCTTTTATTGCTGCTTGTTCTGGCTGCCTGTGGCGGAAATGACGATCAGGCAGGCAACGACGAAGGGGATCAAAAGTCAAATGTTCCTCAAGTATTAGTGTTTGGCCGCGGCGGAGATTCAGTATCTCTTGACCCAGCCATCGTGACTGACGGGGAATCTGCAAAAGTAACAATCAACTTATTCGAAACATTGGTAAATTTCGGTGAGCAAGATACAACCATTCAACCGGGGCTTGCTGAAAGTTGGGAAGTAAGCGATGATGGTTTGACTTATACGTTTAAATTGCGCGAAGGCGTAAAATTCCATGATGGAACAGATTTCAATGCGGAAGCGGTAGTGAAGAACTTCGAGCGTTGGAAAGCCGGCGCATCCGAAAAGTTCTACTACTACCATTCCATGTTCAAAGCTGAAGGCGAAGATATCATCAGCGAAGTAATCGCCGAAGATGACCATACAGTGGTATTCAAATTATCAAGACCGCAAGCACCATTCTTGAAAAACTTGGCGATGTTCCCGTTTGGTATCGCTTCGCCGGCTGCGTTGGAAAAATATGGTGAAAGTTTTGGGGATAATCCGGTAGGTACAGGTCCGTTCAAATTTGTTGAGTGGAAACGCAATGATTCCATTACCCTTGAAAAATTCGCGGATTATTGGCAAGAAGGATTGCCAAAATTGGATAAAGTGATTTTCCGCGCGATTCCTGACAACTCGGCGCGCTTAAATGCATTAGTTGCCGGAGATATCGACTTGGCGGATGGCATCAACCCATCTGATGCAAAATCTGTTGAATCCAATGGAGATTTACAATTGATTGAACGTCCGTCCATGAACGTCGGTTACTTAGGTCTGACAGTGACGCGTCCGCCATTTGACAATAAATTGGTTCGTCAGGCTGTGAACCATGCGATTGATAAAAAAGCGATTGTCGATGCATTCTTCTTAGGAAGAGCCGAAGTGGCTGTAAACCCTATGCCGTCATCCATCAGCGGTTATAACGACGAAATCCAAGATTACGAATACAATCCGGAAAAAGCAAAAGAACTTCTTGCTCAAGCCGGATATGATGGCACACCAATTGAACTTTGGGCAATGCCGGTTCCACGTCCATATATGCCGGATGGCCGAAAAGTTGCGGAAGCCATTCAGAAAAACTTGCAAGATGTAGGTATTCCATCTGAAATCAAAACAGCGGAATGGGCTACTTACTTGGAAATGGCGAATAATGGTGAATTTGACGCCTTCTTGTTAGGTTGGACAGGCGACAACGGAGATGCGGACAACTTCTTATACACATTGCTTGATAAAGACACAATCGGAAGCAACAACTATACTTACTATTCCAACGAAGAAGTCCACAAATTGCTTGTACAAGCCCAATCTGAAGTGGACGAAGAAAAACGCAATGAATTATACAAAAAAGCGCAAGAGTTAATCAAAGAAGATGCGCCTTGGGTACCACTTGCACACTCAACTCCGCTGCTTGCCGCGAAGAAAGGTGTAACAAATTATAAACCTCATCCAACAGGTTCAGAAGTACTATCTAAAGTGGAAATGAAATAATTTCAAGCGAGGCACTCATGCGAGTTAGTATGAGTGCCAAGCATTTATACCATTCGTAGAGGGGGGAAGAAGATGCTTCATTACATAGGGCGAAGATTATTGCAGCTAATCCCTGTGCTTTTAGGAATGACCTTCATCGTATTTTTGATTATTCGTGCAATCCCTGGGGATCCGGCCCAAGTGATTTTAGGACAACAGGCAAACAAAGAAACAGTCGAAGCATTGAGAGAAAGTTTGGGGCTGAATAACCCGTGGTATGTTCAGTATTTTGATTATTTGAAAGGATTGCTTACAGGCGATTTGGGAGTATCCCTCCGAACAAACCAGCCAATCTCTTCCGAAATATGGCCTTATCTTGCCGCAACTTTTGAGTTGGCATTTTTTGCGATGTTTATCGCCGTTGTCATTGGAATGAATGCGGGCATTATTTCAGCCTGGTTCCAAAATACCTGGTTTGACTATTTAGCGATGGTTCTTGCGTTGATCGGTGTATCCATTCCGGTGTTTTGGCTTGGTTTGCTGGAACAATGGATGTTCAGTATCAATTTAGGATGGTTTCCGACTTCCGGACGGGAAGAAGTGCGTGATCCCATCACGGCGATTACCCATTTTTATTTGATTGATACATTGATTCAAGGCAGATTTGACCAATTCGGAACAGTCGTCAAGCATCTGTTCCTGCCGGGATTGGCCCTTGCCACAATTCCGATGGCGATTATTGCGCGTATGACCCGTTCTTCCATGCTTGAAGTGATGCGTTCAGACTATATCCGCACTGCCCGGGCAAAGGGGCAGAAAATGTTTGTTGTCGTTTATAAGCATGCTTTAAAAAATGCAATTATTCCAATTTTAACAGTCATCGGTTTGCAAACAGGTTTGCTTTTAGGAGGAGCGATCCTGACGGAGACAATCTTCAGCTGGCCGGGAATTGGTCGCTACATTTATGAAGCCATTGGATTCAGGGACTATCCGGTCATTCAATCGGGCATTTTGGTGGTGGCATTCTTATTCGTCATGATTAACTTCATTGTCGATATCCTATATTCAGTCATCGATAAGCGGATCAAGTACAGCTAGAAGGAGGGAAAATAATGGCAGAAGTAGCAACAAAACAAATGGAAGTAATTGAGGATAAAGTGTCGTCTCCTTGGAAAGAAGCTTTGCGCACTTTTCTGCGAAGCAAATCGGCTGTAGCGGGAACCATCATCGTTTTATTGTTCATACTGGTTGCCCTTTTTGCTCCCGTAATTGCGCCTGAAGGGATCAACGAGCAAAAATTGGGAGATCCAAGTACGCATTTAGTACCTCCTTCAAGTGAATTTTGGTTCGGAACAGATGAATTTGGAAGGGACATCTTTTCGCGGGTTGTATGGGGGGCGCAAATTTCTTTGACGGTCGGTTTCGGTGCGGTTGTTTTATCCGCGATTCTGGGAAGTTTCCTTGGAATCATAGCCGGTTATTATGGCCGTTGGGTGGATACGATCATTTCAAGATTCTTTGATATTTTGCTTGCATTCCCAAGCATCCTGCTTGCAATCGCGATTGTTTCCATTTTGGGAAGTTCATTGCAAAATGCATTAATTGCAATTGCAATCGTCAATGTGCCAAACTTTGGGAGATTGATCCGTTCCAAAGTGTTGAGTGTAAAAGAAGAGGAGTATATTACAGCAGCCAAAGCCATTGGAATGAAGGATTCCAGAATATTGCTTCGGCATGTGCTGCCCAACTCTTTTGCACCGGTCATCGTTCAAGGTACATTAGCGATTGCGACTGCAATTATTGAAGCGGCGGCCCTCAGCTTCCTGGGCTTAGGAGCGGAACCACCGCAACCGGAGTGGGGGAAAATGCTTGCCGATGCGCGAATTTATTTGATGAATGCACCTTGGACAATGATTTTCCCTGGACTTGCCATCATGTTGACCGTGCTCGGCTTTAACTTGATGGGAGACGGATTGAGGGATGCCCTCGATCCGAAAATGAAAAACTAAGGTTTGGATGTTTATTCAAACAAATCCGTAGACAAATACCGTTCACCAGTATCAGGTGCAAGACACAACACATTGGCCGTTTTCGGCAAGTCTTTGGCGATTTGAATGGCAAAGTAGGCGGAGCTTGCACCGGATGCACCTACCAGGATGCCTTCTTCACGGGCGAGGCGTCTTGCTGTGTTTTGGGCATCTTCATCTTTAATATGAAGTATTTTATCGTAAATGTCAGTGTTTAATATTTTTGGAATGAACCCTGGGCCTGTCCCGGGGATTTTATGTGGTCCTGGCTGGCCGCCTGCAAGCACCGGGGATCCGGCCGGTTCGACGACATAAATTTTCAAATCCGGCAACACCTTTTTCAGCTCTTCCCCTGTACCTGTAATCGTGCCACCTGTTCCCGCGGTTAAGACGAAAGCATCCAATTTGTCGCCAAATGCCTTCAAGATTTCAACAGCGGTTGTATTTCTGTGGGCATCTGAATTGGCTTCGTTTTCAAATTGCAAAGGTATAAAGGAATCGGGGATCTTTTCCGCGATCCGATAAGCTTCATCGATGGCCCCTTGCATCCGCAACCGACTCGGTGTCAAATGCACTTCCGCGCCATAAGCCCGCATCAGTTGAATACGTTCTTTCGTTGCGTTATCAGGCATTGTAATGATGCATCGGTAGCCTTTTACAGCACATACCATGGCAAGGCCGATGCCGGTATTCCCGGATGTCGGTTCAATGACGGTACTTTTCCCGGGAATTAATTTTCCTTCCTGTTCCGCGCGGAGAATCATGTTGTGGGCAGCGCGGTCTTTCACGCTTCCCCCGGGATTGAAGGATTCCAGCTTCATATATACGTTTGCCCCTTCAGGAGAAGGCAATCTATTTAATTTCACGATGGGTGTATTGCCTATAAGTTCTGCAACAGAATGATATAATTTCATGATAAACTTCCTTTCAAAGTGTTTTCATTGTTCATTTAAACGAAGGCGGGCAGCTTCCCCAAGCATCCGGTTTATAGGAGTCTTGGATAAGCGCCCGCAATTTTTTGTTTTCAACACTTCATTTCAGCAAGTCAGGTTTGCAAGTCCGGAGTTAATGGGTATTGCCGAATACCGGATGTGCAACAATCAATAAAACTGTTCTTCCAAGTCTTCGTTGAGGTCTTTGCCATGAAAGTTTTGGAATGAGACGATCAATGTGTCGAGATGCTCCAGATTTTCCTCATAATCAAGAATTCTCGAAAAAATATAGAACAAATGGTAGCTTGAAAATTCTTCTTCGCCTTCCCGCTGCTTCTCGATGGCGATTTGTTCGATTAACCGCTCCATCACTTCCGAGCGGTTTAAATGTTTTTTATCCACCGTCCATTTGGAATGTTCCGGCCGAAGTTTCCCCGTATATTTCAACAATAGCTGTTCATGATACGTGAGCAAAAAATCAAGCCTCTCTTGAAGCATCGTTCTAAAGGTCGCAGGCAGATGGGCGATTTCATTTTCATGTTTATGAAGCCTCACCAACAGCTCGAAGCTTTTTTTCGTTGTGGTGATCATTTGGCGATACACAACGAGTTTGCGCATCTGGCTATGGCGCTTCTTTTTGCTGTATTGCCTCTCTTCCTTATATAAAACATACATTGATTCAATCTCGGAAAGCCGCTTTTGAAATTTGTTCAAAGCGTTTTTCATCGATACATGCTCAGATGCTCCCCGAATGGCCAATCTCGTCCATCGGATAATATCATCCTGAAGCGATTGGATTTGCTTGAATAACTTAACCTCATACCGCGGCGGCAGGAAAACCATATTCACAATAAACGCCGCGAATACCCCGACCATGACCGTGGCAAATCGGATGACGCTGAATTCCAAAAAGTTGCCGCTTTCATATACCATGATGGCCACAAGGGTCACGAGGGCCAAAGAAAGGGATGAATTCAATTTCAATTTCAGCATGATTCCGATGACAATAATGGCTGCAATCCCGATGGCGACAATATGGTGGCCGAAAAATATCCCGAATAAAATGGCAATAACCGCTCCAATCAGGTTCCCCTGCACTTGTTCCACAATCGTCAAATAAGAACGATAGATGGAGGGCTGAATGGCAAAGATGGCAGCGATTCCGGCGAAAACGGGTGATGGAAGCTTCAAAAGCTCCGCCAAAAATAATGCAAAAACGATTGCGACTCCTGTTTTTAATACTCGGGCGCCTAACTGCATAACGAAGCCCCCACTTTACAATTTATTTGAAACTCAATATTCAGTGAGCCGTCCAAATGATTCAACAACACAATTCTCATCTATGAAAAAGTCCCCCAAGAAAAATGTATAGACAATATTGAAGCCTGGGAAAGGGTTGGCATGGAATTCCTTCATGCCTTCCTGAATCCCTCACAAGTTCAAATAGAAAGGAGTCCGGAATCCCACATGGTTATGTCATTTCAATTGTGAAAATGCGTAATCCACCGCATCGATTGTTTCAAGAATATCTTGTTCCTTGTGTTCCGTTGTCAAGAACCAGGCTTCGAATTTGGAAGGAGCCAAGTTGATTCCTCTTGAAAGCATCAATTTAAAGAAGCGGCCAAACATTTCGCCGTCGGATTGTTCCGCTTGTTTATAATTTTCCACTTTTTGATCGGTAAAGTACACAGTAAGGGCACCTTTGATGCGATTTACCGTGATTGTAATGCCATGTTTTTCTGCGGCATCCAAAATGCCTTTTTCAAGCATGGCACCTAACCGGTCCATTTCTTCATATACCCCCGGTGTTTGCAGCACTTCCAAGCAAGCAATACCCGCAAGCATGGATGCAGGGTTGCCGGCCATTGTTCCCGCTTGATAGGCTGGACCTAATGGTGCGACGGTATCCATGATTTCTTTGCGGCCGCCATAAGCGCCAATTGGAAGACCACCGCCGATAATTTTCCCCATTGCCGTCAAATCCGGTGTAAAACCAAGCATATTTTGCGCTCCACCATAATGGAAACGGAATCCGGTGATCACTTCATCATATATCACAAGGGCTCCGTATTCTTTGGCCACTTTATGAATATATTCCAAAAAGCCCGGTTTAGGCATGACCATACCGAAGTTTCCGACGATCGGCTCCACCAAGATGGCTGCCACTTCTTCCCCCCATTTGTCCATTGCGAGTTGCAAGTGTTCTGTGTCGTTGTAAGGAACCGTAATCACTTCTGTTGCCACGGTTTGAGGAACACCGGCTGAGTCAGGTGAACCGAGGGTGGCCGGACCGGATCCTGCTGCAACCAATACTTGGTCGAAATGTCCATGATAGCAGCCTTCAAATTTGATGATTTTTGTCCGTCCCGTATAGGCGCGGGCTACGCGGACCGTCGTCATCACCGCTTCTGTGCCTGAGTTGGTAAAACGCACTTTATCCAACGATGGAATCGCATCTTTCAACATTTTAGCAAATTTTACTTCGTGCTCGGTTGGAGTTCCGAAAAGCACGCCTGTGTCAGCCGCAAGTTTGATGGCTTCCGCAATGTGCGGATGGCCGAATCCTGTAATGATTGGTCCATATCCTGCCAAATAGTCGATGTAACGGTTGCCGTCCACATCCCAAAAATATGGGCCTTTTCCTTTTGCCATCACAACTGGTGCGCCACCGCCAACCGCTTTATAGGAGCGGGAAGGGCTGTTCACCCCACCCACGATATGTTTTAGCGCTTCTTGATAAATTTCTTCAGATTTTGTGTGAATCATTGTATTGCCTCCATTTTATAATTTCAATTTTATTTTAGCCTTCTTTGGCATATTACGCCAAAGAATTTGAAACATTTTCCCTGGTTCGGTAGGATAGACGAAAAGGAGGAATTTTCATGAGCGAATCTTTAGTGAATAAAAAAGCGCCGGAATTTACTCTTATGAATGAAAAAGGGGAACCGGTCAGCCTCAGTGATTTTATAGGAAAGAAAATTGTTCTTTACTTTTATCCAAAAGATATGACGCCAGGGTGCACAACGGAAGCCTGTGATTTCCGCGACCATTATGAGTCTTTCGCGGACCTGAACGCGGTCATTTTGGGGGTAAGTACAGATTCGGCGGAAAGGCACCAAAAATTTATTGAAAAATACGATTTGCCCTTCTCCTTATTGGTTGATGAGAATCATGAAGTATGCGAAAAATACGGCGTTTGGGTGTTGAAGAAAAATTATGGCAAAGAATACATGGGGATTGAACGTTCAACATTTCTGATTGATGAAAATGGGGTTGTCATCAAGGAATGGAGAAAAGTCCGCGTGAAAAATCATATTGAAGAAGTATTGAATTATTTGAGGGAAATCGAAGGGGAGTAAGAGATATGAGAGTTTATTTCACTTTTGATCCAAGACCGGATTTGAAAGATTCATTGGTAAAAGATTTTCCGGAAGTTGACTTCGTTTTTCATAAAAAAATTGATGAGGAAGAATTGGCGAAAGCGGAAGTGCTTGTGACTTACGGGGAAGATTTGGATGATGAAAAAATCAAGATTGCCCAAAAAATGGAATGGATTTTTGTCGCTTCCGCCGGGATTGAAAAAATGCCGCACCGGGCCATTGCCGAACGGGGCATTGTCGTTTCCAATGTGCGCGGCATACATAAAAAACCGATGGCGGAATCGATTCTTGCACATCTTCTTTCCATTAAAAGGGCGCTGCCATTCATTTATAAAAATCAGCAAGAAAGAATTTGGAGCCAGAAGACCAAATTGTACGAATTAAATGGTTCAACCGCCCTGATTTTAGGTCCGGGGGCTATTGGCGGAGAAGTGGGGCGCATGCTTCAGGCGTTTGATGTCAATACGATCGGACTCAACCGCAACGGGGAAAGTGCGCCTTATATGAACGAAACACATACAATCGATAAGTTGAAAGACCTGTTGCCGAAAGCGGATATCGTCATCTCCATTCTGCCAAGCACAAATGAAACAAGATATTTGTTGACTTATGAAGACTTCACATTAATGAAAGACAGTTGCATCTTTATGAATTTCGGCCGTGGAGATTTGGTCAGAACGGAAGATTTGATCAAAGCGTTGGAGGAAAAGCAAATTTTCCATGCGGTGTTGGATGTGTATGAAGAAGAGCCGCTACCAAGGGACAGCAAGCTTTGGGAAATGGATAACGTAACGATTTCTCCGCATATTTCAAGCCGTTCTTCCAGATATTTGGAGCGCAGTTTTGAAATATTCAAACCGAGCTTAAGAAAATGGATGAACGGCGAACGGGATATCGAAAACAAGATGGACATATTGAGGGGATATTAAATTTTTTATAGAAAAATTGTACGTTTTCATAGTGATTATTTTTTATCAGGAAGTATATTGAATATAGGACTATTTTTTGAGAAAATTATGTTATTGTATGTGATTTCAGCATGTTTAAAAGTTGACGATATCCAAATATTCAGTTACACTAATTATAACAATTATTAATTAATAATTCTTGAAAAGAGGTGCATGACGATGTCTGAATTGCAGTTGAAAAATGCTCTAGACACGTTAAAGGCAACGGGCGTAAGAATTACTCCACAACGTCATGCTATACTGGAATATTTGATCAATTCAATGACGCATCCAACTGCCGATGAGATATATAAATCATTAGAAGGTAAATTTCCAAACATGAGTGTTGCGACTGTATACAACAACTTGCGCGTATTCCGCGAGGCCGGTTTGGTCAAGGAATTGACATACGGCGATGCAGCAAGCCGTTTTGATTTCGTAACAAATGATCATTACCATATGATTTGTGAAAGCTGCGGGAAAATCACCGACTTCCACTATCCGGCGTTAAAAGAAGTCGAACAATTTGCATCTCATGTTACTGGATATAAAGTTAATTCTCACCGCCTTGAAGTTTATGGAACTTGCCCTGACTGTCTAGAACAAAAAAATAAGCAAGTGCTGTAAAAAGAATCCTAGTAACTTTGGTTGCTAGGTTTTTTAAATGTCTTGATTGAGGGGCCAATCTCATAGCCTTTGGTACTCGGGAAGATTACAAATCGAAACCTATTTGATATGGAATATGGGACTTTAAACTCTTGGGCATTCTTTTCAAACCCATAAAATAAAATGAGTAGGAATACATTTTCCTACTCATATTTTATGGTTATTTTTTCGATTTTCTATTGTATTCTTCGTTGAATTCTTTGCCTTCCAGTGCCGGATCCAAAGTCAACGGTTCATTGCAATGCATGCAAATATCCACGCGTCCCAGCATTTTCGTCTCTTTGCCGCAGCCTGGACAGACAACTTTCACTGCCCGGGTGGATAACATTCCTATCCAAAGGTATACGACTGTGCTGGCGATGATGCATAATAAACCCAAACACATAAAAATAAGCACTAACACGACGTTATTTTTGAAAAACACGGCACCGTACATGACGATAAATCCGACGAAAATGAGTGCAAGTGCGAAGGAACGTATTTTATTGATTTTGCTTGAATATCTTTTTTTCATCAGAGTGCCCTCCTAATCTTGATTCTAATATAACATAGCTGAGAACAATGTAGAAATAGAAAGAAAAAAAGAAGGATTCTTATTCTTGATGTCGAAAGAAATTAACGTAATCGCTATATAGGAGGACTATTCATGGACTATATTCTGCGTTCAATTTATCAAGAACGTGCCAGTCAACCTGAAACCTTGGGAGTAATTCTTGTCAATAAACGGGAAGATCAAATCAACTTGACAGATACATTTGATACGATCCTATTAATCATTGTTAAAGAGGCCCAGTTACCTATTTTTACAAAGCACTATTGCTATGAAAACCATAAAGTCGCTATGCATGTCATTACAGAACAATTGTTGAACAAGTGGATATATATAGGAAAAAACCGGCGAATTGTAGATTGGGTTTTTCATGGGAAAGTGATGTTTGAACGGAATGAATACTTGAGTAATTTAAAAATGGAATTGGAGGATTTTTCTTATTACGGGAGAAAGATCAAAGCCGGCATCCAATTTGCGAAATTATTGAGAAGCTACACTGAAGGGAAGGAATTTTTTCAGCGCGGTGACCATTTGGATGCGTATCATCATGTGGTGAAGTCCCTTCAATATTTGGCCAGATTATCAATTATCGAAAATGGCTTATATCCGGAAGTGACTGTCTGGTCACAGGTGAAAAAATTGGAACCTTCTGTTTATAAATTGTATGAAGAGCTGGTGACAAGCAGAGAATCGATTGAAAAGCGATTGGAGTTATTGTTTTTGGCAATCGAGTTTTCCATGAATTCCAAAGTTCAATCTTGCTCGGAACACATTATGGAAATCATGCAATCAAAGGAACTTTGGACAATTCAAGATTTGCATAATCATCAAGAACTTAAATTTTATTCGGTAGAATTGGAGCTTTTCATTGAATTTTTAATTGAAAAAGGATATATTATTGTTGAGAGAATTCATTCCAAAAATGAATCTATCGATCATCGCCTTTATAGAATCAATGATACTTTAAAATAATATTTTTTGATTGAAATAAGAAATTTTCGAGGTTAAATAGTTTTATTTTTCCTCGAAATTTTTTCGCTAAAAGTATTGACATTCTATAATCGATCGTTGTATTATAATTACCGTCGCTAAACGATAAAAGTTATAGTTAAATAGCAACTTGATAAAAAAGTTGTTGACACAAAAAAACAGATATGTTAAATTATAAAAGTCGCTGTTAAAAAAGCGATAAAGAACGAACCTTGAGAACTGAACAACAGACGCGCAAATTTTAGTTCGTAACCCTCGTTACAGAACTAAATTTGAACAATATTTTTGAGCTAATCAACTTTTCTTTTATGGAGAGTTTGATCCTGGCTCAGGACGAACGCTGGCGGCGTGCCTAATACATGCAAGTCGAGCGGACCAATTAGAAAGCTTGCTTTTTAATTGGTTAGCGGCGGACGGGTGAGTAAC
>NZ_JBHSNQ010000079.1:0-45344 GCF_042655065.1 Ureibacillus suwonensis | reverse complement strand
ACAACATACTGAAATGGGCCGCAAATTCCCAAACCAATTTCAAAAATAAGGAAACAGAGCGAATGGAAAAACTCATTGTTTTCTCCATTCGCTCTGTTTTTATGGACTTTTTAGACAAGCCCTTTTTCCTTTACATAAAAAGATAAACAAATATCGGACATAGAATGGCACCAACCACCGCGCTTAGCCCCATCGACAATGAACCGATCGATAAATCCAGTTCACCATAGTCGACAAGCTTTGCCGTGCCGACTCCATGGCTTGCGCTTCCCATGGCAATCCCCCGGCTGATCGATGAATCGATTTTTCCAATGGTGAACATGACCGAACCAAGCAGGGCACCTGTAAAGCCCGCAATCAATACCAATACAGCGGTAAGGGATGGGATTCCACCGATTGTTTCGCTCACATGCATCGCGACCGGTGTCGTCATCGATTTTGGCAGGGCCGTCAATATATACTCCTTATCGATTTTAAATACGACTAGAAGCGTATAAACGCTGATCAAGCCGCTTACCATCGCAATTACAATGCCTGATAAAATCGTATATTTGTATTTCAGCACCATATGCCACTGGTTGTACAACGGATAGGCCAAAGCGACGACAGCAGGTCCAAGCAAATGTTGAAGGTAGCGCCCGCCTTCCATATAAACGTCAAATGGGACATTCAAAAAGAGCAGGCCCGCAATGATGATAATGGTCGAAGTTAAGATGGGCATGAGGATCGGCGAAGGGTACCGGGCATGCAACTTCTTCATTAATAAAAAGATGATGACCGTACTAATGATGGATAAACTTGCTCGCATGTTCCACTTCCCCCTCTTTCTTCCTCTTCATCGCCAATTCTTTTTTCTCAATCCATTGGCAAATCATGCTTGTCGTCAGAAGCACGAAAAGCGTACTGATGATGACCGACGCCACCAATAGCGAACCGGATACGGAAATAAGCTCCGGATAATCGATGATGCCGACAATGGGCGGAATAAAAAATAACGTCATAAACCCTATCAGGAAATTTGCCCCGTCTTTTATATAATCCACTTTGATCCATTTAAATTGTAGGCAAATAAATAGAAGCACCAAACCGATGATGCTGGCAGGCAATGGTAAATGTGTGATTTCAACCATAAACACCCCAATGTAGTAAAAAACGTACAGAAGCAGAATTTGAATGATCGTTCGAACAATTTTCATACTTCCATCGGAAAAAGGAACACCCTTTTCCAAAACTCACCTCCCCCGTATTCGTTATTTTATACTTGTGACAAAATATTGTCTATTAATTATTTTAGAAAAATCAAAAGAATCTAAATTTTGGAGATGCATTCAGGATATTTGTGATGAAGATATCCCTTTGGGGAAATCGGCTTCAGAAAGGATGTTTTTACGGAATAGGAAACTATCAAATGAAAAGAAAACAGATGCCAGAAAATCGGCATCTGCTTCCATTATGCGGTTATCCGTACCAAACATTTTTCAGACAACCCAGCCTATGTTAGAAAAAGAGAGAGACAAAAATGGGACAAAGGATGGCCCCGATGACTATACTCAAACTCATGGAGACCGAACCGATGGACAAATCTTCCTCGCCAAAATCCTTCAGCCGTGATATTCCGACACCGTGGCTGGCACTTCCCATGGAAATCCCCCGACTGATGGGTGAATCGATTTTGCCCAATTTATAAACGACAGGTCCAAAAAGCGCCCCGGTAAAGCCTGCCACCATCACCAAAACGGCGGTTAACGGCGGGACTCCCCCGATGGTTTCACTTACTTGCATCGCAATCGGTGTTGTCAAGGATTTGGGCAATGCGGTCAAAATAAACGTTTTTTCCTCGTGGAACAATTTCAATCCTGCAAAAACACTAAACAAGCCAATCAGCATGGCAAAAACGATACCCGAAAGGATGGTATATTTATATTTCAGCACCAAATGCCGTTGGTTGTATAACGGATAGGCCAGGGCAACCACTGCCGGCCCCAATAAATGTTGGATCCACTTTCCCCCTTCCATATACTCGTCATATGGAATATTTAGCAATAAGATGAAAACAACCAAAACGATGGTTGTAGTAAGGATTGGCATCAAAAATGGATAGGGGAAACATTTATATATTTTCATCATGATTAAAAAGATTATAATCGTGCTAACGATATAAATGATGGCTTCCACTCTTTTCTTCCCCCTCCCCCTTCTCTTTTTCTTCTATTTTTTTACTAAAAATGCCCGTCATATAAATTGTCAATATCGTACTTGCAAACACGGTCACTATTAAAAAAAACCCTTTTGAAGACAACAATTCAGGATATTCCACGACGCCAATCATCGATGGAATAAAAAATAAAGTCATAAACCCTATTAAAAAACCTGCCCCTTCCCGGATCATTCCGACTTTGATCCATTTTTGCCGCAAGCACAAAAATAGCAAGAGCAAACCGATTATGCTTGGCGGAATGGGAAGATGCGTCCCATTAACAATAAATACGCCCATATAATAAAAAAGATATAAAATCAGGATTTGCAAAATTGTTCGAATAACGATCATATCAACGGTATAGAAATTGTTATACCTTCCCTCCTTCTTGTACCCCGCTATTCTACGCCTGCGTTTTCAAATTGTCCAGTCTGCAAAAAAAGAATTCGCCCCAAATTCCATGCAAGAAGGGCGAATTCTTTTTTGCAAATTAATCTTCTTCAATTTCTGTACGGTTTTTTCTCAACATTTTTGACAAGATTTCATACACGATCGGCACGACGATCAACGTTAACATCGTTGAACTGAATAAACCGCCGATTACACAAATACCTAAGTCCCTTGAAATCATTCCGCTTCCTTCCGCACCGATTGCAAGCGGTATTAACGCACCGATTGTGGCAATCGCGGTCATTAAGATTGGACGCAAACGAGTGGCTCCCGCTTCCAGGATCGCTTCACGCATTGGCATACCCGTACGTTCCATGTTGATGATTCGGTCCACCAATACAACGGCATTTGTAACAACAATACCGATCAGCATGAGCATACCCATCATAACCGATACGGAAATGGTTTCTCCTGCAATCCAAAGTCCCACCAATGAACCGATGACCGTAAACGGCAATGAGAAGAGGATGGCAAATGGCGCCAAACCTTCACCAAATGTTACCACCAGAATGAAGTACACGATTCCTATCGCGACAATCATGGCAAAACCTAATTGGGTAAAGGCTTCTTCCATATCCGCTGTAACGCCGGAAACGCCGATTTCAACGCCTTTAGGCAATTCAAGTTTATCGATTTTTTCATCCACTTCTTTTGAAGCTTTTGTCACGTCTTTGCTTGTCACAGTACCGGAAACACTTGCATACAACTGTCCTTTACTGCGGGAAATTGTGTTGGATACTGTTCCTTCTTCCACTTGCACAATGTCTTTCAACTGTACAGCCGCTCCCGTAGCGGTTGGGACAGGTTGATTCAACAAATCTTCGAAGGATGTCGCCAAATTGACATTCCGTTTCACAATGACATCGATGTCCATGCCGTCTTTTTTCAACGTCGTCAACACTTCATCCTGTTTGTTCGGATTTAACATCATGGCCAGCTGTCCTGCTGTTAAACCATATTGCAGCAATGTTTGCTGGTTCACTCTTAATGTGAATTCATCAAATCGTTCGGAAAGGGATGTATCCACATCTTTCAAATTTCCGGATTCTTTCATGATATTCTCGATGTCTGCTACCGTTTTTTCAATTTTATCCATGTCATCTCCATAAACGGTATAGCTGAGTTCATTATTGGACATGGACATGCTGAAGTTTTGATTGATCCATTTGCCTGATTGATCCAAACCTTCAATGTAGTTTGTGATTTCATCTTGGACATCATCAAAATTCTTTGTATCATCATCGAAAATGACATACATTAATGCTCCGTCAGTGCCCATCATGCCCATCATCGCATTACCGCTGCCACCGATGGAAACTTGAACGATATCCACATCATCCCGGGCCAATAATTTATCTTCAACGACTTGGACATTTTCCAACGTTTTTTCTTCAGACTCACCCGGCTCAGGAGTGTAAGTGAGATACATCACTTTTTCCTGATCAGCGGAAAGGAAACTGAATCCTACCACCGGAATCAAGAATAAGCTTCCCACCAATAATGCAATCGCAATTAGGGATGAAACGACTTTATGATTCAATGACCAGCGCAACACTTTTTTATACCATAAAGCCAATGCGCCCGGTTTTTCATGTTTTACTTTTCCGCCTTTTTTACCGCCATATAAACGCTTTTTAAACAGCGTATGGGACAGTGATGGAACCACCGTGATGGCCACCAGCAATGAAGCAAGCAAGGCGAAAGCCATCGTAAAGGCGAATGGAGTGAACAGTTCTCCAACCATGCCTCCGACTAATACAAGCGGCGCAAACACGGCGATTGTAACAAGGGTGGAGGCCAATATCGGTTTGAACATTTCGATCGTTGCTGAACGGATCAATGCTCGTCCTTTTAATTTTTCATCTTTCAAATGCAATCGTCTGTATATATTTTCAACCACTACAATCGAATCGTCGATTACCCGTCCAATCGCAACCGTCATCGCGCCAAGGGTCATAATGTTCAATGTAATGTCCATTTGATGCAAGATGGTAAAGGCAATCAACAAAGACAACGGAATGGAAATGATGGATATGATTGTTGATTTGATATCACGCAAGAACAGCAAGATAATGATAATCGCAAATCCTGCACCGTATAACGCTTTTCCTAACATCGTAGAAACGGATTCTTCGATCGGTTCCCCTTGGTCAAGCGTCACATCGATGTGCAACCCATCATTTTTCGCTTCCAATTCTTTGATAATGTCTTTGGCTTCATTTACGACTTCAACCGTGTTAGCATCCTGACCTTTTACAATTTGGATGCCGATCGCTTCTTTTCCGTTCGTACGTGAAACCGATTCGACTTCTCCTACTAATTTTACTTTTGCAATATCACCCAAAGTCACAAAAGGTGTCGGATTTTGTGCTGTTGGTGTAACCGGGATCAACAAGTTTTTCAACTCGTCGACGGTCGTAAATTTTCCATCAATGACGATGGATTGTTCTTTTTCTTTAAATGGATACAAACCAAGCGGCGCCTTCAAGTCGCTTGCTTGAATCATTTGTTTTACATCGTCTTCCGTCACGCCCAGAGAAGCCATCTTTACTTGGTCGTATTCAATTTCCACTTTATTCACATGTTGGCCTGAAATCGAAACGGAAGAAACGCCATCAATACCTTCCAATTTTGGTACAATGACATCTTCGACTGTAGCAGTCAACTCTGCAATATCTTCAGTGTCACTTGACACGCTTAATGCCAAAATCGGGAAAGTGTTGACCGTGATACGGGCAATTGTAGGATCCTGTGCCGTATCCGGAAACTCCATGCCATCAATGACCGAACGCAATTCCCGTTCCGCATCCAGCATGTCTGTTCCATATTCATATTCGATTTGTACGCTGGACATATTCGAATATGATGTTGAATAAACACCTACAACATTTCTCAGATTTTGTACCGCTTTTTCCAGAGGAATGGAAATATCATTCATCGATTGTTCAGGAGTAGCACCTGGATATACTGTCATTACAGTAATATAGGGAATGGAAATATCAGGAATTGTTTCTTTGTTCATTCGGGAAGTGGAATAAATTCCCGTCACCATTAAAATAATGGCTAATAACCATACAGCTAGTTTATTTTTTATGACGAAATTCACTAATCCATTCAAAATTGAACCCACCTTTTTTGACTAATCGGTCACATTTCAATATAATAATTGACTATGCAGTCACTGTCAATGTAATTGATTTACTTAGATACCCGGAGGAGATTTTGTGTCAAAAAAATTGATGATCATGGAAAAAGCAATAGAACTTTTTTCGAAAAACGGAGTAGAATCCACTTCCATACAAGATATAACCAATGCATGCGGAATTTCCAAAGGCGCCTTTTATCTCAGCTTCAAATCGAAAGATGATTTGCTCGTGGAAATTACCGATTACTTTATAAAAAAATTTATCGCCGTACAAAACGAAATTTTGGATGACAGCATCCCGGTCAATGAGAAATTGCCGAAGTTCTTTTACTACAATTTCAGATTATTGGAAGAACATTATTCCTTTATTTCCATGTGCATGCGGGAAAATTTCCAGCCGATGAACAATGAAGTCATCCAGAAAATAAAAGAATTTAATACGGTTCATAATGAAGCTCTTCTCACGATTATACACCAAACTTATGGTGAAAAAGTTGAACATTTTAAGTATGATTTATTATTAGTTGTTCGTGGATTATTGATCAGTTATACGGAATTTATTACAACCCATCCACGAAAATATAATTTTGAACAGCTTGCAAATAGCCTGGCTGAAAAAGTGAATATTATCGCCGAACATAGCACCCTTCATTTCGTTACAGAAAAGCTATGGAATACAAAAAGCGCTTCCTCTTTCAGCGAAATGGTTTCAAAAGAACATATTTTATATTTGCTTCGACAATTGGAAGGCCAATATAAGAAAACGCCTTTAATCGATGAATCGATCCATCTTTTGATGGAAGAATTGATGAAAGAAAAACCGAGATTGGCCATTTTATCCGGATTAGCTTCCAATTTGCAAAAAAATGAAGATTTTTCAATGGTTGTGTTCCTCGTAAGACAATACGTTTCGGATCTGCAATCGGTTTCATAAAAAAGTGATAAAAAAAGGAACATTTTATAAAAGCCGGGTTAATTCAATATTTGATACACACAAAAAAAAGAGAATTGGTATTCACCAAAATTCTCTTTTTTCCTTATCTGGAGAGGGCTTCTATCCCAGCCGCTCCATTTTTTTATCAAATTCATACTATTTCGCCCTTTGTCACCTATGCTTTTCTAAATCGTTTCAAGAATGATTGAACACGTTCATTTTTCGAATCCACCAATACCTCATATGCCGTTCCTTGTTCAACAATAACCCCTTGGTCAAGGAAAAGGACTCTATCGGCAATGTCCAGGGCAAATTCCATTTCATGCGTTACCAAAACCATCGCCATATCATCATTTTGGGCAATATCCCGAATCACTTCCAGCACTTCCCCTACTAATTCCGGGTCCAGGGCGGAAGTCACTTCGTCAAAAAGCATGATTTTCGGCCTCATCACCAAAGCCCGGGCCATCGCGACACGCTGTTTCTGTCCGCCGGAAAGCTGGGATGGATAAAAATTCAATTTATCCCCTAATCCCACTCTTTCCAACATTTTTATCGAACGTTCCCTCACTTCATCTTTGTTTTCCTTCTTTACATGGATTGGTGCCGCCATACAATTCTCCAAAATTGTCATATGGGGGAAAAGGTTGAAATGCTGAAATACCATACCGATATCTCCGCGCACTTCTCTTAAATGTTTTTCATTTGCCTTTACCAGTTGCCCTTTTTTCTCCATCTTCCATAAATTTTTTCCGTTTACAACAATATCGCCGGAACTGGGTTCTTCCAAAGTCATCAACATTCGGATAATCGTTGTTTTTCCGGAACCGCTTGGGCCAATGATCGCAATTTTCTCTCCCGGATGAATTTCCAGATCGATCCCTTTTAACACATGATGATCTCCAAAGGATTTTGTTACATTACGATATTTCACAATTGGTTCGGCCGAAATGGGTACATTTTTTTCTATATTTTTTGTCAATGCATTAGGCAATACGATCACTCTCCTTCAGATTCATGTTGGGGAGGCCATTCTTTTTTGTCTTTTCCAAAAGTGCATTTTTATCGAATTTGGTATTCATTTTCACTTCCAATTTTTTGATCAGTATAGAAGATGGGTAACTCAAAAGTAAGAAAATGATACCCGCAATTGTCAATGGCTCTAAATAAGCGAAGTTCAAAGCGCCATATGAATTCGCCATCGCCAATATTCCGGTAACACCAATGATTGACGCTAATGGCACCTCTTTGAACATAATGATAAAGTAGTTCCCCAGCATTGGAATGGTTGGCGGAATTGCCTGGGGTAAAATGATCTTTCTCCACTTATCAATAGTGGAAAAATTCAAAGCGGTCGACGCTTCCCATTGACCTTTATCCACACTCTCAATACCTGAACGGTAGATTTCTCCAATATACGTACTATAATGGATACCAATGGCCAGAATTGCGCATGTAAAAGGTTCCAATGTTATACCGATAACCGGTACCACGGGCAATGCATAATAAACAAAATATAATTGAACCAGAGGTGGCGTTGAACGAATAAATTCCATCACCCAAACAGCGATTGTCGCAACCGGTTTATTCGGAATCCGTCTGAAGAGGATCCATACAAAACCGAAAAGAAGGGCAAATCCAAAACAGGCAAATGTCAAACCGATCGTTGCGCCCAATCCTTGTAAGACTATTGGCAAAGCATCAAAGAATGTATCCCATCTGAAATTGCCATTCATCAACCGGCCACCCCTTTCTTCGCGATCGTTTCTCCTTTTTTAGTCAACCAAATCAAAGGCAATGCCAAAATGAAGTATATAAATAACACTACTACGTAGATTAATGGAGCTTGAGATAGATTCGTATTTCTCATAATATCGCCGTAATATAAAATATCCCTCATGCCAATCAATGAGACGAGCGATGTCGCTTTCATCATTTGGATTGTGTAGTTGCCGAACTCCGGAAGCATCATCCGTACTGCTTGGGGTAATATGATGAACCTCATCCGTTGATAACGGGACATATTCAAAGCGATAGCCGCTTCCGTTTGCCCTTTATCCACTGCCAAAATGGATCCGCGTACCACTTCTGATAAATAAGCGCCATAATTCAGAGCGATTGCAATGACTCCGGTCCACCAGTTTGAACCCAATTGAATACCAAAAAGCATCGGGATGGCATAATAGAGCCAAAATAATTGTACGATGAGTGAAGTTCCGCGAAATACTTCGACATAGACTCCTGTCACCTTGTTTAATATGACATTGTTCGAAACTCTTGATAACCCTGCAGCAAAAGCGACAATATATGAGATGATTGCCGAACCAAGCAATACAGAAATTGTGATACCCAGTCCTCTCAACAGTTGTGGGGTAATTTCGAATATGGCACTAATAATGATCATCCCCTTCTTTCAAGGTTGTGAATAGAAAATCCGAAATAGGGACAAGACTTTTCGGAATTAAAGCTTGTCCCTAATAAGTTTACCTAGTTTTGACCTGCACATATTTGTTCAGTTGTTATTTCACCCGCTTTGACAATATTGTTCACAGAACTGAATCCATACTCTTCCAAAATTTTGCCGATTGTACCATCTTCTATTAATTGTTTTAATTTTTCGTTATAAGCGTCCCGAATTTCTTTGTCTTTTAAGTTGAATGCGGCTGCACCGTAACTTGGTACTCCCTCCACATCCGGTTGTTCAAAGGAATCAACAAACTCCAATTTATCCGTTGCCGCAGACTGAAGGGCCATTTTCAGCGTCATTTCAGTAGCTGTTGTCACATCCGCACGACCTGCTTGAATGGCGGAAAATGTTGCTGGAATATCCGGAGCAGTAATGATTTGATTTGGGTTTACCCCCTCTTTTTGTAAAAATTCAATTTCCGTTGTCCCTTCCATCACAACGACTTTTATATCAGGATTTGCAGCAATATCTTTATAACTGTGGATGTTATATGGGTTGCCTTTCGCTACAACGATACCTTCACCGTACTTGATTTCAGGTTCGCTGAACAATACGCGTTCACAACGGTCCGGTTTAATGGCCATTCCCGCAGTAATTACGTCAAACTGTCCTGCTTGCACTCCAGGGATCAATTGGCTAAAATCTGATAATTGTGCTTCCAAATTTTCAATTCCCAATTCTTTAAATACCGCTTTGGCAATATCTACGTTTGCCCCTTTGATTTCACCGTTTTCTTCATATGCATAAGGAACTTCATTCGCAAAGCCGATTCTCACCTTTCCGGATTCTATTAATTGATCCAGCTTGCCTGTATCCGATGCGCCATTCGCTTCATTATTTTCATTTTCCGAACCACTGCATGCCGACAAAATTACCATGAATACTGCGATTAATGTGATCAATAATTTTTTCATACGCAACCCTCCAAATTAATTGATTAGAAATTTGATCCTATTTTGAAACATACAACTTTTTGTTCTGTCATTTCCTGAATGGCAAAAGCCACACCTTCTCTGCCGATTCCTGATTGTTTCATTCCGCCAAAAGGCATGGAATCGATTCTGAAGTCGCTGCTATCGTTGACCATAATGCCCCCAAACTCCATCTCTTTTATCGCGCGGAATGCGAAATCAAGATTTTTTGTAAAGATACCTGCCTGCAGACCATACATGACATTGTTCGATTTTTGGATCGCTTCATTCAGATCCCTTATACTGTCCAAAATGACAACCGGACCAAAGATTTCCTCTTTTGCTATTTTGCTTTCCGGATGAACATTTGTAAGGATGGTCGGTTCATAATAAGCGCCATTTCTTCTGCCGCCACAAAGAAGTTTTGCACCTTCCCGCAAAGATTGCTGGACAAGTTTTTCTATTCGGATCGCTTCTTTTTCAGTGATTAACGGGCCCATATCGGTCATTTCGTTAAGCTTATCACCAACACGCATTTGTTTGGTCCGATCAACCAGCAATCTTTCAACAGTTGAATAGATTTCTTCCTCAATATAAACCCGCTGGACACCTAAACAGTTTTGTCCGGCTGCCCAAAAAGCGCCTGATACAATCGATTCGACCGCATCTGGGATATCCGCATCCCGGAGGACAATGCAAGGTGAATTTGAACCCAGTTCCATACTTAACTTTTTTATCCCGGCTTTTGATGAAATGCTCTTTCCCGCTTCATATCCGCCGGTAAACGAAATCATCCGCACAGCTGGATGTGTCACCAGTTCATCGCCAATGTCACTTGAATGACCCGTTATGACCGTTAAAACTTTTTTGGGCAATCCCGCTTCATGAAATGCTTCAGCTAATAACAACGCACTTAATGGGGTGAGTGTCGAAGGTTTCACAATGATTGAATTCCCGGCAGCAATAGCTGGACCTATTTTGTGCGCAACCAGATTCAGAGGATCGTTAAATGGAGTGATTGCAACAATTAACCCGATCGGGAAACGCTGATAGTATCCAACCCGATTTTCATTTCCTGCCAACTGATCAAAGAGAATCGTTTCTCCATGAAGTCTTCTTGCTTCTTCCGCACTGATGCGGATCGTCTGGATGCATCGAAGGACTTCTTTTTTCGCTTCACGAATTGTTTTACTGCCTTCAGTGGCAATCGTTTTAGCAAAAATGGATTGTCGATCATCAATCCAATTTGCCACTTTATTTAATATGGAGATCCTTTCATAAGTCGGCATATTTCTTGCGATTTCTGCGCCTTTGATCCCTTCTTTTATCGCAAAGATCGCATCTTCCCTGCTCGCGGCCGGCACTTGAGCGATAATCTCGCCATTTTGGGGATTTTCCACATCAATCGTTTTGTCCCGGAAAACCCATTCACCAGCCAAATACATTTTCCTTTTTAACATCGTTTGTTCCATTCACTCACTCCTCTCGTTAAAGTTGCTTTCGATGGATATTAATCAAATCGATCAATATCGCAAAACCCGTTTCGGTTTTGCCTGCCCCTGCCCCGATTAATGTAACAGGACCGGATAAATCGCAATGGTACGTTATGGCATTTGTGGCATCAGAAATATTTGCCAAAGGATGGTCTAATGGAATCATTTCAGGTTTAACGGAAGCAACCACACTGCCATTTTCCTTTTTCAGCTTTGCAATCAATTTCCACTTTCGGTTGCTTTGCCGCGCCAGTTCAATGTCTTCGGTTGTCAAATGGGAGATTCCCATTCTTTCAACTTCGTGAACTTTTAACGGATAATTCATCACCACATTTGCTAAAATGACAATTTTGTATAGAGCGTCATACCCTTCCACATCACTCGTCGGATCGGCTTCCGCATAACCCAATTTCTGGGCTTCGCTCAACGCCTCGTCATAAGAAAGTCCATCTTCCATGCGAGTCAACATATAGTTGGTCGTACCATTTAATATCCCTTGAATTTCATATATGTCATTTCCCGCCAGTGAAGTGACGGGCATACGCAAAGATGGTGTCCCGCTCATTACGGAACCTTCAAAGCCCCAACGGACGTTCCTTTTCTCCGCCATTTCTTTTAATTGGGCGTATGCCAGTGCAACCGGCCCTTTATTGCTCATGATGACATTTTTTCCATATTCAAAGGCGCATTGACAATGATCGATAGCCGGTTGACCTGTTTTCACATCCGTAAAGGTGACTTCGACAATTGTGTCCGCATTTGTTTGCTTGATCGTTTCAAAACTGTTCAATCCCCGGATCAGCCCTTCTTGTTCGGGATAATCATCAAGCTTTCCGGTTTCCTTCACAACCGCCAGTAAATCCTCTATTGACAGTCCATCGGGATGATAAACAGAACCTTTCATCACGTCACTTACCGCCACTATGGCCGCATCGAGCCCAAACTGCTCTTCCAGTACTTGCTTTTTATTTTTCAAAATTTCCGCAAACCCTTGTCCTACAACACCAAAACCTAATAATGCGATACGATGTTTCATGCATCGATCCCCTCCTTTCCCTATATAACGGCTTTCTCCTCATTTGCATATTGTTGAGGAAGTTGTGCATTTCCAAGTAAATATTTAAGTATCGCTTGAGTTAAAATCGCTGTGCCGATTGGTAAACATCTTTCATCAATATCAAAAATCGGTGTATGGAGATCCCGCTTGATTCCATCAGGATAGGCACATCCCAGGAAAAACATGGACCCAGGGACTTTGTACGTCATATGGGAAAAATCCTCGCCACCCAATCCAAAAGGAATTTCCTTTATTTCCATGCCCGGATACAATTCGGAAACCACTTCTTTCAACACTTTGTTGACCTCAGCATTATTAAATAAAGCCGGTTCTCCATGGGTAATATTCAATTCGAACCGTCCCCCAAATGCTTCAACTATCGAAAAAGCATTTTTCAACCTTGTTTCCAACTCTTTCCGGACTGATGGCGTATAACTGCGAAGGGTGCCCTGCAAATATACTTCGCTCGGAATGACATTACTTGCCGATCCGGCTTTTATCTCTCCCACACTGATCACCGCTGCATCAAGGGGAGATATATTTCTTGCAACAATTCCATGGATGGCTTGGAGCACCGGACCCAGCATCCAAATCGGGTCCGTTCCTAAATGGGGGTATGCTCCATGTCCTCCGGTTCCAAAGAGTTTCCCTTGAAATACATCCACATTGGCCATGCTGTATCCATCGTGTATCAACACGGTTCCCACTTCATGTTCCGGATCCATATGAAGGGCCATAATGCAATCCACATCATCAAGGGCGCCTGCTTCTATCAAATAAGGGGATCCTGTCTTTCCATATTCATCTGTATTTTCTTCAGCGGGTTGGAAGATGAATTTTACTGTGCCTTGAATGTCAGTTTCTTTCCAAATTTGACCTATGATGGTCGCTACCGCCAAACCGATTGAAGTGTGGGCGTCATGGCCACAAGCATGCATGACGCCTACATTTTTTGAAGGGAAGGAATGGGAAGTTGCTTCGACAATGGGAAGGGCATCCATATCTGCGCGAATGGCGACGGTTGGGCCATCCCCTCTGGAAAGGGTGCCGATGACAGCCGTTTCAACCCCGACTCCCTTGACCACTTTCATACCATCGATGTTTGACAACTTTTCATAGATAAACTGTGAAGTCTCATATTCTTTAAAGCTGAGTTCCGGATTTCGATGAATATGTCTTCTCCATTCAATGATTTCATCCGTCAATTGTTGAACCCTGGAAAGGATATTGTGTTCCATCCGTTTCACCTTCTTATTTTCCGACTGTCAACATGTGCTCTTTTAAAATGGCGAAAGCATTTTCCAAATCGTTAATTAAATCTTCCGTGTCTTCAATACCCGCCGAAATTCGTACAAGCCCATCCGGAATGCCGACTGCGGCGCGTTCTTCCGGTGTACATTCAATATGGCTTGTCGTTCTTGCAGGACCGTAAGTTGTTTCAACAGCTCCCAGATTGGCTGCACGGTTGGCGTATTTTAATGCAGGAAGTAAAATTTTTACCGCATCCATGCCGCCTTTTAATGAGAAGCTGAGCATTCCGCCGAAACCTCTCATCTGCTTCTTCGCAATATCATGATTCACATGAGTTTCCAGTCCTGGATAGAAGACTTCCTCGACAAGTTCCTGAGTTTGTAGGTAACGTGCGATTGCAAAGGCATTTTTCTCTTGCTGTTCCATACGCAGTTTCAATGTTTTCATACCGCGCAATAATAAGTAAGCTGACCAAGGATCCAATGTGGCACCATTAATTTCACGGTAATGATAAATTGGTTCAATTAATTCCTTCGATCCGCAAACGACACCACCAAGTGCATCCGCATGACCGCCCAAGAATTTCGTTGCACTATGAAGGACAAGATCTGCGCCGAGTTCAAGCGGTTTTTGATTAATTGGTGTGGCAAATGTGTTATCCACCACAACAAGCGCACCGACTTCTTTTCCTTTTTTCGCTATTCTTTCAATATCCGTAATTTTTACAGTCGGATTTGTTGGCGATTCCAAATAAACGATTTTACAGCCCTTTTCAATTTCTCTTTCCATTTCTTCATGATTGCCGGTTTCGCATAATACGATTTCAATGTTCATTTGCGGCAAAAATTCAGTAAAAATTTTATTTGTACCGCCATACGTATCTTTGATTGAAACAATCCGATCACCTGGTCTCAAGAATGTATAAAATATGTTGCTAATGGCAGCCATTCCTGTTGAAAAACTTGTGGCAGCTTCTGCCCCTTCCATGATTCTCACTTTTTCTTCAAAGGCTTGTACTGTCGGGTTCGTATTTCTTCCGTAGATATGTCCCGGTTTTTTTCCAGTCGCAACATCATACCATTCGTCCATGTCATCATAGTTGTAAGCGACACTTACCACGACCGGAACTTGTGTGGCTCCATGCACTAATACGTCTTTTTCTCCTGACCATACAGCTTGTGTACCCATGTTCACTTTTTTGTTACTCATAAAATACCCCTCCAATGTTTTTATCTAATAAAAGATTTTTTGCCTGTTACCAGCTGTTCATAGGCAAAGCGCGCGATGACTGTATCTTGCACCCCAGTGCCTGTCAAATCGCAGACGGTTATTTGCCCATGATCGGTTCTTCCTGTTTTTGTACCTGTGATGATTTCTCCAAGTTCTATAATGTTTGCCTCTTCATCTATGATTCTCTTATCTTTTGCGTGATGCAGCTCACCTAATCGGAAACATTGAGATTTGACATCACAAGCGATCAAATCCGCCTTACTAAAAATGTTTTCATCCAGTTCCTGCTTATGCTCGGCATCAGATCCCATCGCCGTAATATGAAGACCCGGATGCAGCCATTCGGCTTTAATCAATGGTGAAGTGGCAGGAGTTGTTGTGATTACAATTTCACTCATTTTGACCACTTCTTCCGGGCTTTTGGCGACAATGACCTTTTTCCCTAATTTCGCTTCCATTTCAACAGCATAGTTTTTTGCGGCTTCATCTTTGCGACCATAAACATAGATCGTCTCAAATTGCCTTATTAGTGAAAGTGCTTCAATCTGGTACCTGGCTTGGGTTCCGGTACCTATGACACCGACACTTTCAACGTCCGGTTTCGCCAAATACTTTGCAGCAATGGCACCGGCCGCCGCGGTTCTTACATCGGTCAAATAGCCATTATCAAGCAAGATGGATTGGGCAAGCCCTGTTTTCGTGCTGAACAGGAGCATCATGCCGCTCAGGCTCGGAAGGCCGATCGACGGATTGTTGAAAAAACCTGAAGATATTTTGATTGCAAACGAATCCAAACCTTTTATATAAGCTGTTTTTACATCAACTTCTCCATTGTTTTCCGGAATATCAACCCGCATAATCGGTGGCAGGGTGACCATTCCATTTGCCAATGCCGCAAAACCTTCCTCCACAATTTCAATTGCTTTTAAATTCAATCCGACCAATTGCCGAATCTCTTCTTCTTGGAATATTTTCATAGCATTCACCACTTAATAAACATTTGTAGCATTCTTTACAAATAATTTTCTTGGGAAGTTTGCAAATACTTCGATTCCATTCTCCGTCACTCTGAACGATTCACTCAGTTCAACCCCATAATCATCCAGCCATATTCCCGGAATGCAATGGAAAGTCATATTCGGCTCGAGTACGGTTTTATCTCCCGGCCGCAAGCTTGCAGTGTGTTCACCCCAATCAGGAGGATAATTTAATCCCATTGAGTAACCGATACGGGATTCTTTTTCAAATCCGCTTTTTGCAATCGTTTTTCTCCAGACTTCCTCGACTTCTTCACAAGTGACACCCGGTTTAATGAAATCCAGTGTCGCATTCAATCCTTCGATCACAACGTCCGCCAAATATTTGACCTTTGGATCGGGTTCTCCGATAAATACGGTCCGTGATAATGGAGAATGGTATCGATTATAACAACCTGCCAATTCCAAAATGACCGGTATTCCGGATTTGTATTTTTCATCTGTCCAAGTCAAATGGGGAGTTGATGTCTTTTTGCCGGATGGAAGTAATGGCATAATCGCCGGGTAATCCCCGCCAAACTCTTCCGTTCCGCTGATTTGGGCATGCATGATTTGCGCCACTACATCACATTCGCGAACGCCTTCTTCAATCGCATCAATGCCGGTTTGCATCGCCTTTTCCACAATCTTTGCGGCCTTCCTCATATATTCAATTTCTTTATCCGATTTGATAATGCGCACATAATTCACTAATGAAGTCGCATCCACAAAAGTGGCCAGTGGGAGTCCAAGTTTTAATTGCGTATAACACTTTGCTGTAAAATAGTAAGTATCCATTTCAAGACCAATCGTTGCATTCGACTTTCCAATTTCTTTTAATATGTTGCAAACGAAATCCATTGGATGCCTTTCAGTGGATTGAACATAATGGTCCCGGTAAGGAATGATGTGGTTTTCATTCAACCAGGTCGTAACTTTGGCACCATTTGCATCTTGGCCTCTTCCAATCCAGAATGGCTCTTCATCATCCAGAAGTACAATTAAACATTGATGCACATAAAACGACCATCCGTCATAACCGGTTAAATAATTCATATTGGCCGGATCGGTCACCACCAGCACTTCTATCCCTTTTTCCTGCATCCTTTCTTTTGTTTTTCTTAACCGCGTTTGATACTCTGATATGTCAAATATCGCCATTCTACAAAACTCCCTTCCATATCCTCATTGCGATGAATGATTTGTTAATTGAATGGTAAATTATCTGACATTTCAGAACAATGCGTCAACTTGTATGAAATTTTTAGACAATTTATACTATTGAGATTTTTGATATTTTTTTATACATTTTTTTCAAAACCGAATAGAAATACGTAAGATTCCATTACACAATATGTTAGAATACTTAACATAGGGGAAGGGGCAGTCGAATTTATGGCAAAATTATTAAATGTACGAATCAATGAAAGTAAGGAAATTACATTGCAAAATGTTTGGCAGGCTAAAAAAAATTTAGCTTCCCATATTAACAAAACACCTTTAATCTTTTCACCCAAACTTTCAAATTTAACGAACTCTGAAGTCTATTTAAAATATGAGCATTTGCATGAAAGTCGCTCATTTAAAATGCGCGGTGCTTTTAATGCCATTTCCAACTTGTCCCCCGCTCAGAAATCCCGGGGCGTGACGACATTTTCCACAGGAAACCACGGATTCGCTGTAGCACTGGCAGCCAAAAAATTAGGAATACGCGCAGTGATTTGTGTATCCAAACATGTTCCAAGGGCGAAAATTGAAAAAATCAAGAGTTTGGGCGCAGAGTTGGAAATTTACGGAGATGGACAGGATGATGCAGAGCAACGCTGTTATGAACTCGTTAAAGAAAAAGGGTTGACGGTTATCCCGCCCTTTGATCATCCGGAAGTAATTGCAGGCCAAGGAACCATCGCTCTTGAAATCCTTGAAGAATTGCCGGATGTCAATTGTGTCATTGGAGGTTTATCCGGGGGAGGGCTGCTTTCCGGTATTGGTTTGGTGATGAAAACCACGAATCCGGACATAAAAGTGATAGGTTTATCCATGGAAAAAGGAGCGGCAATGTTTGAAAGTTTAAAAAGAGGAAAACCGGTGACCGTTCGCGAGGAACCGACCCTGGCAGACAGCCTGTTGGGCGGCATTGGGGAAAAGAATCAATATACATTTAAAATGGTTCAACAATTTGTCGACCAATCCATCTTAGTGGAGGAAGAAGCGATCAAAAAAGGCATGGCTTATTTATACAAGGAACATAACATTGTCGTAGAAGGAGCGGCAGCCATCGGTATCGGGGCTATATTAAACAATGCGGTTTCACTTGAAGAAAACACAAAAAACGTCATTATCATTTCAGGATGCAACGTTGATTTGGATGCACACGCAAATGCCATAGAAGCATATTTATAACTTTCTATTCGAAACATCAAGGGGGAATCTTATGCAATTTACAATCAGAGATTTGTTGTCCATTCCACTTTTTTCAACCGCAAAACTATTATCTGCTAACAATATCATTTCTTCACAAGTAATCGAATCTGTTACCGTTATGGAAATTCCCGTTGAAGACTTCATCAAAAAGAACGAACTCGTTTTAACAACCGCCATTGGATGCGGGAACAATCCCGACTTATTTCTTACATATGTCAAAGATGTTCACTCCTCGAATGCTGCCGGAATGGCGATAGCAGTCGGGGGGCATGTCCAATATATCCCGGAAGAAGTGATTGAATACTGCAAATCCGTAAATTTCCCTCTTATTGAACTACCGTGGGAAATGCGCTTTTCGGATATTCTCAAAGTCATTTTGGAACAGTTGAACAGTTGGGAACAACAATCCATTGATAAAGCGGATACTCTCCAAAGAGAGCTTTTAAAACTTTATTTGGATAACTATCCTCTCGAAGAAGTTTTAACATTTTTATCGAAAGAATTTCAGATGGAAGTGGAATTGAAATACAAGGAACAAATAGAAAATGACACAATACAACAAATCTCCGAGACATCGTACACCGATCAACCCGCCATCATCCGGTACGATAACGGAAAGTTTTTGCAAATCGTCCCTATCAGCCCTTTATTGGATCAATCTTCAAGCTTTCTTATTTTTAAATCAAGAAAATTAAATGCGAAACCCATTTCCGCTTTAATTTTAAATAATATCGTAACCATTTTGACGTTATGGATTCAAAAAGAAATGGCGTCAATGATTTCCAAAAATAAAGAAAAAAAAGAATATATTAAAACCCTTTTAAACGGAAGCTGGACAAAAAAAGAAGATTTCATTAACCAAGGGGAAAAATTCGGATTCGAAGTGGATCTTCCTTACATTTGTATTGTCGGTTCTCCGGAAAAATTGAAGGAATTTTATATTGTCCATAAAAAAGAGCACATACATGAAATGGAGAAAGATTTTAAAAGAACCTTCTCAGAAATTTTAGAGAATGTCAGCAAAAAATTAAATAAGCATCTCATTTACACATTCAAAAGGGACTTGACCATCATTTTCCTGGAATGCAAATCTTCAGAGGCAGACCGGGAAGTGAACCACTTTTTAGATATGATTGACAGTTATGTGAAAAAAAATCAACTGCCAACCATTTCATGGGGAATTGGGGAAAACCATACCGGAAACTTAATGTTTCATTTAGGTTATAAAAATGCCCGCACTGCCCTGGAGATCGGAAGAAATCATAAAGGGCCCGGAACTAGGAACACTTTTGCAAGTACAGGCATTTACCGCCTATTGATTTCCTTATCCAATAATTCCATGTCCACCGAATTGATGCACTCAACGATAGGTGCAATTGCCGCTTACGATAAAAATAACGGATTGGATTTGATCAATACCCTTTCGACCTATATTTACCATCAGGGCAATGTCAGTCAAACCGCCAGGGCGCTATCTCTCCACCGTCAATCTTTATTATACCGTTTAAGAAAAATAGAAGCCTTGACGAATCGGTCTTTAAACGATCCTGATGATATCTTCTTACTCCAACTTTGTTTAAAATTGTGGTCTGTTCGTTTCGAAAATAACGACTCATATGCTGTTGCCGAATAACCGCCTGTACGAAAAGGGGGAAATGAAGCCATTCATTTCCCCCTTTTTAATTTTGCCACTATGGCAATAAAATTTATCCCCTCTATCCTTTCCCGATATCACCATTCCGTCATAACAAAAAAGGGCGCCTAAAAAGACGCCCTCTTTCATTACACATTATTTTGAAATGATATGGATAGGATTGCCTAGAAGGACTTCGGCAGTTTCCATTGTGATTTCGCCCAATGTTGGGTGTGGATGGATTGTAAGCGCGATATCTTCAGCAGTCATGCCGCCTTCGATGGCCAAGCAGATTTCTGAAATCATGTCGGATGCACCCGTACCAACGATTTGTCCGCCGATGATAAGGCCATCTTCTTTACGCGCAACAAGTTTCACAAATCCTTCTGTTTGATTTAATGCTAAAGCACGGCCGTTTGCAGCAAATGGGAATTTTGCCACTTTCACTTCGATGCCTTCCGCTTTTGCTTGTTCTTCTGAATATCCTACAGACGCCATTTCCGGATCTGTGAAGCAAACCGCAGGAATTGCCAAATAATCCACAACAGATTTGTGTCCGGCAATTGCTTCCGCAGCCACTTTACCTTCATAAGAAGCTTTGTGGGCAAGCTGTGGACCAGGCACGATATCACCGATCGCATAAATGTTAGGAATATTTGTGCGGCATTGTTTGTCCACTTTGATTAAGCCTCTTTCGCCAAACTCGATGCCGATTTGTTCAAGACCAAGTTCATCTGTATTCGGTCTGCGTCCTACTGTCACAAGCACGTAATCCGCTTCCACTTTTTTCTCTTCGCCGTTCACTTCATAAGTGACGATGACACCATTTTCTGTTTCTTCCACACCTTTGGCAAGAGCGTTCACTTCAATTGTCACGCCTTTTTTCTTCAGACCTTTTTTCACGATTTGAGTCATTTGTTTCTCGAATCCGGCTAAGATGTCGCTTGCCCCTTCAAGAATCGTTACTTCTGTGCCGAAGTTTGCATAAGCAGTACCTAATTCTGTACCGATGTAGCCACCGCCGATAACCACCAATTTTTTAGGCAGTTCTTTCAGATTCAATGCGCCAGTGGAGTTCAATACGCGATCAGAATATTTGAATGTTGGGATTTCCACAGGACGTGAACCTGTCGCAAGGATGGCATTTTTAAATTTGTATGTTTGAGCTTGATCACCGTTCACAACGCGAACCGTATTGGCATCAACGAAATACGCTTCACCTTTGATAACATCCACATTATTTCCTTTTAATAGGCCGGCCACCCCGCCAGTCAATTTTTTCACTACGCTGTCTTTGAATGCTTGCACTTTTGAAAAATCAAGTTTGACATCAGAAACGATAACACCCATATCTTCTGAATGTTTCGCCTGCTCATAGCGATGGGCAACTGAAATTAACGCTTTTGAAGGGATACATCCTACGTTTAAGCAAACGCCGCCCACTTCATTTTTTTCCACAACTGTCACTTTTTGTCCAGTTTGTGCCGCACGAATCGCTGCAACATATCCACCAGGACCCGCACCAACTACCAGTGTGTCGATTTCAATTGGAAAATCTCCTACTACCATCTGTTACGCCTCCATTAATAAAAGTTCTGGATCACTGATTAATCGTTTTAAGTAATTTAATGCATTTTGAGCCAATGCTCCATCGATCAATCGATGATCAAAGCTCAAAGATAATGCTAACATAGGTGCTGCTATAATTTCACCTTCTTTTATTATAGGCTTTTCTGAAATTCTTCCAAGCCCCAAAATTGCGATTTCCGGATGATTAATGACCGGCGTAAACCATTGGCCTCCAGCAGATCCTATATTCGTGATGGACATGGAACCGCCCTTCATTTCATTCGGAGCCAGTTTGCCTTCGCGCGCTTTTGTTGCCAATTCATTAATTTCTGACGCCAGGGCAAAAATGGATTTTCTGTCGGCGTGTTTGATCACTGGTACAAGAAGCCCTCGTTCAGTATCCGCAGCGATTCCTATATTATAGTAATGTTTTTGGATAATTTCTTCCGTCGCATCGTCGAAGGAACGGTTGAATTCCGGAAATTCTTTCAGCACCGCCACCAACGCTTTGACCACGTAAGGCAGATACGTCAGCTTGATTCCTTTTTCCGCTGCGATGTCTTTGAATTTTTTGCGGTGTGCCACCAATTTTGAAACATCCACTTCGTCCATCAGTGTCACATGAGGAGCTGTTTGTTTGGAATGTACCATCGCTTTCGCAATGGCTTTGCGGATTCCTGAAATTTTTTCCCTAGTTTCCGGGAATTCGCCCTCCAATACCGGAACTTGCGGAGTTTTTGCCGGCACTTCTTCTTTTTCCCCATGAACTTCCGGAGCTTCCTGAACTTTTTGGCCGCCTTCGATAAATCGGATAACGTCTTCTTTCAAAATACGGCCGTTTTTGCCTGTTCCTTGGACTTGGCGAATGTCGACTCCCTGCTCCCTTGCAAATTTGCGGACTGAAGGCATCGCAATGACGCGTGTAGCCACTTCTTCTTTAGCCGTTTGTGATGCTACTTGTTCTTTCGCATCTTCCACTTTTCCATCTTCCGCAGTTGCTTGCACCTGCTCTTTCGTCTCCTCTTCCGCATGCACGTCGCCTTTAAATTGCATATTTTCATATCCTGGTGCATCAAAACGGATGAGCACATCACCAACAACCGCGACAGTTCCTTCTTCCACTAAAATTTCTTCAACTTTTCCGTCCACCGGGGAAGGAATTTCCACAACCGCTTTATCATTTTGGATTTCACATAAAATGTCGTCCTCTTTCACTTCATCCCCAGGTTTTACAAACCATTTCACGATTTCACCTTCGTGAATTCCTTCGCCGATATCAGGCATACGAAATTCAAACGCCATACCATTCACCCTTTCTCCCACTAGAATGTCAATACTTTTTTCGCTGTTTCGATTATGTCTTTATAATTCGGCAACCAAACATTCTCCGCTTGCGGGAATGGATAAACCGTATCCGGAGCCGCCACCCGAAGCACCGGTGCTTCCAGACTTAACACAGCTCTCTCCATAATTTCCGCTACGACATTTGCCGCGATCCCCGCCTGTTTTTGCGCTTCTTGGACAACGATCGCCCGGTTCGTTTTTTCAACGGAAGCCACGATTGTTTCAACATCAAGCGGCTGCACTGTACGAAGGTCCACCACTTCCACGGAGTATCCTTCTTTCTCCAATTCTTCCGCCGCTTTCAAACTTTCATGCACCATGAGTCCATACGCAAAAATGGATAAATCTTTTCCTTCACGTTTTACGTCCGCTTTGCCGATCGGAATTGTATATTCTTCTTCCGGCACTTCTTGACGGTAGGAACGATATAATTTCAGATGTTCCAGGAAAATCACCGGATCATTATCGCGAATGGCGGAAATCAACAATCCTTTGGCATCGTAAGGAGTTGAAGGAATGACCACTTTTAATCCCGGTTGTTGCGCCATCAATCCTTCCAAACTATCAGAGTGCATTTCAGGAGTTTGCACACCACCTCCAAATGGCGAACGAATGGTGATTGGCATATTAAATGTTCCGCCAGTACGGTAACGATAACGGGCCATTTGACCGCTGATGGAATCCATCACTTCATAGACGAAACCGAAGAACTGGATTTCCGGAACCGGACGGAATCCCTGCAAAGCAAGTCCGATCGCTAGCCCTCCAATTCCTGATTCAGCAAGAGGAGTATCAAATACCCGGTCCACGCCAAATTCTTTTTGCAAACCTTCCGTTGCCCGGAACACCCCGCCGTTGACGCCGACGTCTTCCCCGAANGTCATTTGTGCCATAGGTTATTTCAACTCCTTTGCTTTATAAATCTCATATTGCTCTTTTAGATGGGATGGAAGTTCTTCATGCATGATGGAAATTAAATCCGTCACTTTTTGTTTAGGAGCTTCATCCGCTTTTTTGATCGCTTCTTTTATGTCATTTTTCGCCTTTTCAATCACTTCTGTTTCTTTCTCTTCAGACCAGAGCCCTTTGCTTTCCAAATATTTGCGGAAGCGCACAATCGGGTCTTTTTTCGCCCATTCATCATCAATTTCGGCTGTCCGGTAGCGCGTTGGATCATCACCGGACATTGTATGAGGACCATAACGGTAGCAAACCGTTTCAATCAACGTTGGTCCTTCCCCAGCCACCGCGCGATTGCGGGCATCTTTCGTCGCCACATAAACCGCAAGCGGATCCATTCCATCCACTTGCACACAAGGGATACCTGCCGCGATTCCTTTTTGTGCAAGCGTTTTTGCTGCTGTCTGGATTTCCCGCGGAGTGGAGATGGCATATTGGTTGTTTTGAATAAAGAAGATCGCCGGCGCTTTGAAGGCGCCTGCAAAGTTGATGCCTTCATAGAAGTCGCCCTGTGATGATCCGCCATCGCCTGTATACGTCACCGCCACATTTTTTCCTCCGCGCTTCTTAATTCCCAACGCCACACCGGCTGTTTGGATATATTGGGCACCGATAATGATTTGAGGAGGTACAATATTCAACCCTTCCGGTATTTGGTTTCCGATAAAATGGCCGCGGCTGAACAAAAATGCTTTCCATAACGGCAAACCATGCCATACGATTTGTGGCACGTCCCTATAACCAGGCAAAATCCAGTCATCTTTTTCCAATGCGTAATGGGAAGCGATTTGGGAAGCTTCCTGTCCTGCAGTAGGTGCATAGAAACCGAGCCGTCCTTGTCTATTCAGGGAAATGGATCGCTGGTCTAAAATTCTTGTATAAACCATGCGAGTCATCAATTCTACTAAATCTCCATCTGATAATTTCGGATCATATTCTTCGTTCACGATTTCTCCGTTTTCATTCAGAATTTGAAACATTTCAAATTTACTTTCCACATCTTGTAATACGCCCTTTGGATCAAAAATTTTCTCACTCATAGAACACCTCTCCTTTAACTGTATTAGTTTTCACGACCCGAAAAACTGATACAACCTGCAATTAATTACAGTATATATTACCAATACACAATCGGTCAATTGTTGTTTTTTCTTTTTAGGTCACAATTTTTCTAGTTTGCTATACTAAAAGGATTTCCCTCTCTGTTGTAATACAAAAATATATTGTATTATAACAGTTTAAAAAATTAGACAAAATTAACATGTTATGTTCAAAAAACTTTTTTCATTCACGAATTCATTATCGCCTATGAAAGGCATATAATATTCATTGGTCCATTTATTAGAAAAAGAAAATGACATATGATATTTTTATACTGAAGAACTTTAATTTTTGATAGAGAAATTGAAAGGGAGTAAAAGATGATTTTAATGAAAGACATTGTCCGTGAAGGGCATCCTGCCTTAAGAACAAGAGCGGAAGAAGTGAAATTCCCGTTAAGTGATGAAGAACGCAAAACAGCAGAAGACATGCTACAGTTTTTAAAAAACAGCCAAAACCCGGAATTGGCTGAAAAATATGGCCTTCGCTCCGGAATTGGTCTTGCCGGAAACCAAATCAATTTCTTAAAAAGAATCTTTGCCATTCATATAGAACAAGAAAACGGAGAACCTTTGAGCTTTATCGCAGTAAATCCGAAAATTGTCAGCCATTCCGCCGAAAAAACTTATTTGCCTCAGGGAGAAGGATGTTTATCTGTTGACCGCAGCGTCCCTGGCTATGTCCCTCGCTACGCACGGATTACCGTAAAATTTTACACATTGGATGGGGAAGAGAAAAAATTGCGCCTGCAAGGTCTACCGGCCATTTGTTTCCAACATGAATTGGACCATTTAAATGGCGTGATGTTTTATGATCACATCAACAAAGAAGATCCATTTGCCCCAATCCCGAACGCCTTGCCATTGGAAGCGGAAGAAGAGGAATAAAAAAACCCCATGGCACCTGAATAGTGCCATGGGATTTTTTCATTCTCACATCATCTATAATCTAATCTGTAAAATACTTGCTTTCTCCTTCCATTCAGAAGGAGCCGAGACTGAATACCATCCTCATGCATATAATTAAAATACTAAATAATCTCTAATTTCTTCATCACTTTTGCCAGTCCGTCACGATCGACATGATCGCCGACCACATCAGCAATTTCTTTTACCTGCTCTTTCGCATTGCCCATCGCAACACCGACGCCGACTGCCTGAAGCATTTCAATGTCGTTTAATCCGTCGCCAAAGGCAATCGCATTTTCAATAGGGACATTCATTTTTTCCAACACTTTATGAATCCCTCTTGCCTTTGAACCGTTTTTTGGCAGAATGTCGCAGGAATACGGATGCCAACGGACGAATTTGACATTGGAAAAGGTTTGATGATAAACCGGTTCTTCCTGTTCTTCCATAAAGATGAGGGTTTGATAGACGGCATTTTCTTTATAGAAGTGGGGATTGATCTTCGGATAAGGATAGCGAAGGGACTTTAAGCTTTGTTCAATCTTTTTGTTTCCGCCTGCCGTCGCAATCATTTTTTTGTCATCAATAAAAACGACCGGATGATCCCGTTTGGAACCAAATTCGATAATTTCCGTCAACTCTTCTTTCGGGACACTGTCGGTAAAAATGACTTCATTTTTATAAACGACATACTGCCCATTAAAAGTGACATATATATCAATCTCCAACTCTTTTAAAATCGGCTCGATCATAAAAGGGGCACGGCCTGTAGCAATCGCAATTTCATATCCGTTTCTTTTCGCTTGAAAAATCGCTTCTTTTGCGGATGGTGGCAATTGTTTCTTACTGTCGTAAAGCGTTCCGTCCACGTCAAAAAACAGCACTTTCTTCATAGTCACTAACCCTTCCAACGCATATTTGTATGTAAATGAAAAATACTTTACATATATATCATTCTACCTTATACTTTTAATAAGGAGTGATGTGCCATGTTGAAAAGACTCAAAAAGAAACTTTTGAGACGTCTCAATGGCATCCTCGGCAAAAAATCAATCGCTTAAGCCCTTCTCCGAAAATGAAGGGCTTTTCTTTATTTTAAAAGATTCCCATGATAATATAAAAGAAAATGCATGTCATTTTCTTTGGGAAATTTTGCTTTTTTTGATTTTATTATTTTAATGATGAATCGCCACTTCACGCAAATGGTTGTGAAAGGAAAAACCATTTGCGTTAATATATAATATTAATTGATTATATTCGTAAAAAGTGGAAAAATAATAAATGCAAAAATGTACGGTTAAAGAAGGAGAGAAAAAATGATTTACAAAGTGTATTATCAAGAAAATCCAGATGAAGTGCCTATTCGCGAAAATACAAAAAGTCTATACCTGGAAGCAGATTCAGAGCGAGAAGTCCGCGAATATTTAAAAGATCGCCGCATTTTGATCGAGTATATCCAATTACTAGAGGGCAAATATTTGGATTACGAAAAAAATAGCCCGAATTTCCGTTTGGAGAATGCATAACCTATATGAAGTTTGTAAAAAATGATCAAACGGCTGTTTTCGCTCTCGGCGGACTGGGCGAAATCGGCAAAAACACTTACTGCGTACAGTTTCAAGACGAAATTATTATCATCGATGCAGGCATTAAATTTCCTGAAGATGACCTTTTGGGAATCGACTATGTCATCCCTGACTACACTTATTTAGTGCGAAATGCAGATAAAATAAAAGGGTTGTTTATCACCCATGGCCATGAAGACCACATCGGTGGAATTCCGTATTTATTGCGTCAAGTCAATGTTCCGGTGTACGGAGGAAAACTGGCTCTCGGGCTCTTGCGCAACAAATTGGAAGAGCACGGATTGCTTCGCCAGACAAAGTTAATCGAAATCAAAGAAGACGATGTGATCAAATTCCGAAAAACATCCGTCAGCTTCTTCAGAACAACCCACAGTATTCCGGACGCATTTGGAATCGTGGTGAAAACACCGCCTGGCAACATCGTTCATACGGGCGACTTTAAATTCGACTTTACACCGGTTGGCGAACCCGCGAACTTAACAAAGATGGCTGAAATTGGTCGCGATGGAGTGCTTTGTTTATTGTCGGACAGCACGAATGCCGAAGTGCCCAACTTTACAATGTCAGAACGGAAAGTTGGCGAAAGCATCCACGATATTTTCCGCAAAGTGGAAGGACGCATCATCTTTGCAACTTTTGCTTCCAATATTCACCGTCTCCAACAAGTAACCGATGCAGCAGCCCAATACGGCAGAAAAATTGCGGTTTTCGGACGATCAATGGATAATGCCATTTCGATTGGTCGGGAATTAGGTTACATTACCGCTCCCAAAGAAACGTTTGTTGACGCTCAAACGATCAATCGACTTCCTGCAAATGAAGTGATGATTTTATGTACAGGCTCTCAAGGTGAACCGATGGCCGCATTGTCGCGTATCGCAAACGGCACTCACCGGCAAATTCAAATTCAGAATGGAGATACTGTTGTGTTTTCCTCTTCACCGATTCCTGGAAACACGATAAGTGTCAATAAAATTATCAACTTATTGTACAGAGCGGGAGCAGAAGTCATCCATGGATCCATCAACAACATCCATACTTCCGGACACGGTTCCCAAGAAGAACAAAAGTTGATGCTCCGATTGATGAAACCGAAATTCTTCATGCCGATCCACGGTGAATATCGCATGTTGAAAATGCATACAAAGCTTGCCATTGATTGCGATGTTCCACCTGAAAATACTTTCGTGATGGAAAATGGAGATGTGCTTGCGTTAAGCTCAGATGAAGCGTATGTGGCAGGAAGGGTTCCATCCGGAGATATCTACATCGATGGAAGCGGCATTGGTGACATCGGCAATATCGTGTTGCGCGATCGACGCATTCTTTCCGAGGAAGGATTGGTCATCGTTGTGGTCAGCGTAGATATGAAACAGCAAAAAATTATGGCAGGTCCTGATATCATTTCCAGAGGCTTTGTGTATATGCGCGAATCGGCTACGTTGATCAGTGAAGCACAAAAAATGCTTTCTGAACACTTGGCAGAAAAAATTCAGGAAAAATCCCAATGGACAGAGTTAAAAAATGAAATTACGGAAATTTTATCTCCTTATTTATTTGAAAAAACGAGACGTCGGCCAATGATTTTGCCGATTATTATGGAGGTATAAAAAACAAGGCTGCCTGGGAAGCGTTCTTCTCCTTGGCAGCCTTGCTTTATTTCCAATCCTCATATTCCACAAATAAGAACTACAATATGTCAATCCAAGTTTTAATGGCAGCGGCAGTGATAAGTACAGCCAAAATCATTTTTAACACCTTTGTATCCATTTTCTTCCCCACCTTTGCTCCAAGGGGAGTGGCAGTAATACTGGCGATGATCATAATGAAAGCGGACCAATAATCTATTTGATTGGTTATTATTTTCCCAAAAGTCCCTCCAATAGATGAGATGAAAGTGACGGCTAAACTTGTTGCAATGGTTACCCTTGTAGGAATTTTTAAAATGACTAATAAAATAGGAACGAGCAAAAAACCACCGGCTGCCCCAACAATTCCAGAACCTATTCCGACAATAAATGCCAGGGAAGCAGCCAACCATTTATTAAAAGTGAGGGTTGATATATCATCAATTTCCTTTGTGGGAATGAACATCAATAGAGCCGCGATGATAGCTAACAATCCATAAACAAAATTAATCGCTTCTTCCGAAAAATAATTGGATCCAAAACTTCCCAAAAGACTTCCTGCTAAAATGGAAACCCCCATATATAAAATAAGAGTTTTATTTAAATAACCGTCTTTGCGGTACGACCAGATGCCTGCAAGTGAGGAAAAGAATACTTGGATTGCGCTGATACCAGACACTTCATGGGCAGTGAAAGATGCGAGTCCAAAAAGTGGCGGCAAATAGAGGAGCATTGGGTATTTAATGATGGAACCACCTATTCCAACCATGCCGGAAACAAATGAGCCCACAAATCCAATGCAGAAAATGACAACGGCAAACGTGAATGCCATACTTGATTCACCTGCTTTTTTAGAACTTTTTTTCAATGTATAGCATTCACGTTGAATATCCTATAGGGGGATTCCACTAATTTTTCAGATAATATATTTATTGGCAATGCCGTATTGAATCAGTTCCGCTTTCGTTTTTAAATCCAATTTCTGCATGATGTTTGCTTTGTGGTTTTCCACTGTTTTGGAACTGATGGACAATTTATCGGCAATTTGCAAATTGGTATATCCCAATATGGTTAACCGCACAATTTCTTGTTCTCTGCTTGATAGAACGTCCTTTTTCTGTTTTCCTTTATTTTTAAACCATTTTTCAAGCTGCTCTTTTGGAATTCCAACATCATAATATTTTCTTCCTGAGTAAACCGCCTGAATGGCTTGATATACTTGGTTTGCCTGACTATTTTTTAAAATGTAGCCATCCGCATCAGTTTCAATAGCCTTTTGAATGTAAGCAAATTCATTATGCATCGTAAGCATGACAACCTTGATTTTTGGAAACTCCTTCTTTATCTTTCGAGTGGCTGTGAAACCATCAATGCCTTTTGGAATGGAAATATCCATTAAAACCACATCCACATCCAAACTGTATAACTGTTGCAAACATTCTTCTCCATCGCTCGCTTCCCCTATCACTTCCAAATCACGATAGTTTTCTAATAATAAGGCGATACCCTTGCGGATTAAAACATGGTCATCGACTAGAAAAACTTTTATCATGTATTCGGCCTCCATCTCGGAATAGTAACTTCAACAACGGTACCTTTGTTCATTTCTGAACGAATGGCACATGTACCGCTTAACAAATCAACTCGTTCTTCAATATGTTTTAAGCCGAGTCCCTTGTTTTGAATCGATTTGCGGTCAAATCCGATTCCGTCATCTTCAATTTTCATATGAATGTGCGTATTATTTTTCCGAATAGAGATTTTCACATAGGATGCCTGCGCATACTTGACCACATTGTGCAACGCTTCTTGGGCAATGCGGTATAGATTGATTTCAATAGCCGGATCACATCGGTCAAGCCCTTGGGTTGTTAACTCGAATATCAGATGAGGAGTCATTTTTTTCATATTGTCTATTAAGTTTTCCAAAGCTGCTTTCAATCCCAATTGATCTAAACTTTGCGGACGTAAATTGTAGGAATACGTATACACATCTTCAATCACTTTCCGCAGCTCATTTCGCACTTCTTTTACATAACTGGACAGTTTTTCATTATCCTGCATATACGCTTCAATCGCTTCTAAGGCGACCGAAACCGAGTAAAGTGATTGTCCAACCCCATCATGCAATTCCTGAGCTAATCGCTTATGTTCAGATTCTTTCGCATCAATCAAAGCTTGAATCATTTTTTTATTGAGCGCTGCTTCCTGCGCTTTCAACATGGTTTCACAATCCCTTAATACAAGTAAATACTCATTTTCTCCAGTTTCTACATTTCTATTAATGACCGAAACACTCATTTCCACATCCAGTGTTTTTTTTCGATTTGTTGACATTTGGGACAATATGGACGGAACATCTTCGTTGGCCATTAAATAACAAGACGGGGTTTCTACCCGCCGATTTCTTGTCGTGCAAAAACTGCAGTAAGGAACATAGTCACCAACTTTCCACCCGGTCAGCCTTTTTGCCGCTGGATTCAACATAATAATTTCCCTGGATTCCCTCATTACAACGATTCCATCTTGAATGTGTTCGTAAACCTTTTGGAAGTATTCTGTATGATTGATTTTGTGCAATGAAAACACCTCAATTAAATTACTTTCCGATATCATAATCTCATATGTTTATGATAAAAAAAATATAACAATGGCAGAAAGAATCCCTACAGAAATTGAAAAAAATAAGCAACTGATTCCGTTAAAAAGAGCCTGAGCCTCCAAACTTAATTGAACAAGTTTCGAAAGGCCCAGGCAAAATTTTTACTAGTGTTGTTTATCCATTAATTTCTTACGGCATCTGTTTGAATTTCTGTTATCCATCTTTCATATCCGCCATCTAAATTCACGACATCTTTAAATCCTTTTGACAATAAAATGCTTGTAGCTATACCCGAACGGGCACCAGAACGGCATTGCATAATAACTTTTCCTTTTGGCACTTCTTCAAGTCTATTCTTTAACGTTCCCAGCATAATGTGCTTTGCTCCATCAATATGCCCTTCTTCATACTCGGATAAATTCCGCACATCCACAATTTGCGCTTTTCCCTCACTTAATAATGTTCTTGCTTCCATTGGTGTAATATTTTCATAACTGCATAACTTATTGGATTGAGACAACATCCCCTTTACATCGGCAAAGCCGGCAATTTTGTCAATTCCAATGGAGCGGAGAGCAATCAGCACTTCTTCAATATCAGTTGGATTCGTCAATACATAAATTGGTTGATTGTAATCGACAATCCAACCTGCCCAAGTGATGAATGATTGACTCAATGGAATATTGACTGTTCCTGCAATAAAGCCTTTTGAAAAATCTTTAGGGCTTCGGGTATCGATTACTAAGAATCCATCCTTGATCACTTTTTCAATCTCTTTAAGGGAATCGATGAATGGTATTTCCGGTAAGTTTTTAATCAATTCTATTCCGATTTTGTTCACTCTCTTCATAACGGCAAAGTAATATGGTGCCTCAGGCTGTCCCCGAAGTAATTCCTTTACAAATTCCTCTTCATTTTCAATTTTCATTGCCCAGTTAAATTGCTTTTCATAACCTACCGTTGATGATGGAATCGCCCCCAACGCTCTTCCGCAGGCGCTTCCCGCTCCATGTGCCGGCCACACTTGCAAATAATCGGGCAGTTCTTTAAAACGTTGAATGGACTTAAACATTTGGCGTGCCCCAACTTCCGCAGTCCCAGCCATTCCAGCTGCTCTTTCCAATAAATCCGGACGGCCAATATCACCGACAAAAACAAAATCCCCTGTAAAAATGCCAATCGGCTTATCCGCAGCTGCACCGTCTGTTAATAAAAAGGAAATGTGCTCTGGCGTATGCCCTGGAGTATGCATCACTTCAAAAGTAAGATTCCCTAATTTAATAATGTCGCCGTCTTTCAATAGTTGATAGGAAAGCCCCTCTAAATTTGTATATTTCCAATTTTCGTCCCCTTCATCGGAAATGTACAAAGTGGCTCCGAACCGGTCGGCCAATTCCCGGGATCCGCTGACAAAATCTGCGTGAATATGCGTTTCCAATGAACCGACTATCTCCAATTTTTCCTTTCGGGCTACTTCAATATATGGTTCAATATTCCGCATAGGATCAATAACAACCGCCTTGCCATGTTGTTGGCAACCCACCATATAAGAGGCATGGGCCAATTTTTCATCGTAAAAATAACGCAATAACATAGTCATTCCTCCTTATGATTTTTTATTTAATACCGATAAAGTGGCTTGCACATATTGAAGCACCTTTTGAACAGCAGGATCTTTCAACCACTTGTAAATTGTGATTAGTTTAATAGGCTCCTGTGCAGATTCAGCCCGTTGCTGAATTTCTTTTAGCAGGGACATGCTGCTTTTTCCTTTTTCAACAATCGGATGGGCATATTCTTTTAAAGCATCAGTAATATGTTGTGTTGTCGCTTCGTCATGCATTATGGATTGTATAAAATCAAGGATATTTTCAAGTTGCTCAATCATTTTGTTCAGCCTTGGCAATTTCTCCAATAATTCAAGTATTGCTTCCAATGTTTTTAAATTGATATCGTAAGTGCGAAATAATTGATCGTATGGTTGCAAAACCTCTTTATCGGCTAAAATTTCCTTGCCGAAATTGACGTATTGTCCAATTTGTTGTAGTTGTTTTTCATAAGCCGGCAAATTTTTAAGAAAGGAAACAATAGCCTCCTGTATTTCCGGCTGTTCCAGCTGATTTTGAACAGATGTATTCACTGTTGGATTCCCTCCAATTTTACATCGTGCCTTTTAACATGCCATTCCAATATAAAACAGGCAGCAATTCTTTTTTCAAAATGTACATACTCGTCCTTTCAACTCCTTGGTCAAAAGGCATTGATTCCGTAGGTTCTTTGGAGTAGTCAAATTCCGCTAAAATCAATTTGTTATATCCTGTTACAATCGGACAAGAAGTATAGCCGTTATAAATCGTTTTTGTCGTTTGATTTCTGATGCTGGCAATCAAGTTATCAACAAGAACAGGCGCTTGCTTTCGTATGGCCGCACCTGTTTTCGAAGTAGGAAGGTTTGCGTTATCCCCCAGTCCGAAAACGTTTTCAAATTTTTTATGTTGAAGGGTATGAATGTCGACCGCCAAGAATCCTGTTTCATCTGCAAGAGGACTTTCTGCAACAAACTTCGGTGCCCCCATATATGGGGTAACATGTATCATGTCGTATTGGATTTCATCTTTTTTTCCGCTATTTAAATCTTCAAAAATCGCAATTTTTTCATCCGGTTTAATTTCTACCAAGTTATAACAGAAACGGGCATCAATCCCCTTTCTCACCAATATCTTTTCCAACTCTTGACGGTACTTGGCAACATCAAATATGGTTGCGTTTGCTGAACCGAAAATAATTTTGATTTGATCTCTTACACCTGTTTTTCTGAAATAATCATCTGCCAAGTACATAATTTTTTGAGGTGCACCGCCGCATTTTACAGGTGAAGCAGGGTGTGTAAAAACAGCGGTTCCCGATTTGAAATTCCGAATGGTTTCCCAAGTGTAATCAACATGTTCATAAGAATAATTGCTGCAAACGTTTTTCGTACCTAACGCCTCTTTTAATCCCTTAATTTTATCCCAGTGAATCTCGAGGCCTGCAGCCACCACTAAAAATTCATAATGAACGAAATCATTGTTTTCCAGTTGCACTTTATTGTCTTTTGGATAAAATTTCTTAACTGCTTGTTGAATCCAAGTAGCCCCTTCAGGAATTACTGTTTTCATGTCTCTTACAGATTTTTCTTTTTTGTATACCCCACCGCCGACCAATGTCCATAAAGGCTGATAATAATGCTTGCCGGAAGGATCAATTATGGCAATTTGATCCCTCAAAGTCGGCATTTTTCTCAAAAGCTGGGCAGCGACGGTTATCCCACCCGTTCCTCCGCCTACTATTACGATTTTATAAGTCTGATTCTCCATTTTCAGCCCCTTCCTTATCCATCAGTAATTCTCTTATTGTCATGGTATAAGATTGGAGATTTGTAACATATAGGGGAATCCCCCTAATATTTAATATTTCAGAAAATTACGAAGTTTTGTTTTCCATTTCTATTGGAACCGGACAAACAATGCTATGTCATGCTTTGGAGGAAATGCACCGGCGATCGCATGTTACAGACCTTTTTTGTCATCCTTAAATGAAAAAAAGTTATAAAGAATATTCTTATCATTCATTTTTTCATTCAAATCGTTTTATGTATAATTTTTCTAAATATGGAAGGAGTGATGTTCATGGGCACAATGCGGAAAGATCAATGGAATCCATCACTTTATGATGATAAACATTCTTTCGTTTCAGCATTTGGAGATAGTTTGGTCAAGGTGCTGGCACCGAAAAAGGGGGAAAAAATACTGGATGTCGGATGCGGAACAGGAGATTTGGCTTGTCAAATGGCGGATGCCGGAGCAAAGGTTGTTGGGATTGATTCAAGCGAAAAGATGATTGCCAAAGCGAAAGAGAAATACCCGCATCTTTCATTTTACGTAAAGGATGTGACACAACTCGATTTTCATAATGAATTTGATGCCGTTTTCTCGAATGCCGTATTGCACTGGGTCAGACAGCCCGAAAAAGCCCTGACAAATATTTATAATAGCTTAAAAAAAGGCGGCCGATTTGTTGCCGAGTTTGGCGGCAAAGGAAATGTGCAAACGATTTCCCAAGCAATTGATACGCAAATCAAAAAAGCGGGAATCGAAAAAAACATCCCATTCCCTTGGTATTTTCCGAGCATCGGGGAATATACCACTTTGATGGAACAGGCCGGTTTCCGTGTAATTTTTGCCATGCATTTTGACCGCCCTACACCGCTTGAAGGGGAAGAAGGACTAAAAAATTGGATTGACATGTTCGGAAGTCTGTTTTTCGAAGGCATCCACGAGGAAACGAAACAGCAGATTATTGAAAATGTTGAAAAATCATTGAAACCTTCCCTTTTTGAAAACGGGGTTTGGGTTGCGGATTATAAACGAATCCGTGTCATTGGCATCAAAAAACAATAGATGGGCTTCCCCTCTATTTGTGGAAATTAGAAGACTACGTTACAATAATGACATCGATGTACATACAACGCACGGAGGTAACTAATGAGAAAAGAATTTGTCGTCATCGGATTAGGACGGTTCGGAGGAAGCATCGTGGAAGAATTGGTCCGACTGGGGGCGGATGTGATGGCAATCGACTCTGATCCCGAACGGGTGGAAGATTATGCAAAAATTGCAACGGAAGCGGTCATTGCGGATGCAACGGATGAAGAAGCTTTGAAATCGCTCGGACTCCAAAATTTTGAGCATGTCATCGTCGCGATTGGGGACGATATCCAAGCCAGCATACTGGCAACGCTAATCTTAAAGGAAATGGGAGTGCCGCAAATCACAGCGAAAGCCCAAAACGATTATCATGCAAAAGTGCTGCATAAAATCGGTGCGGACGTCATCGTTCATCCGGAGAGGGATATGGGCATCCGGATCGCCAACAACATGATGTCCAATAACGTACTCGATTATCTGGAATTATCTGATGAATATTCCATTATGGAAATCAAATCCAATGATCGGATTGCCGGTTATTCCATCAAAGATTTGGACATTCGTGCCAATTACGGTATCAACATCATCGGCATCAAACGCGGGGATCACATTATTATCTCCCCTGGGGCTGATGAGAAAATCCTATTGGGCGATGTGTTGCTTGTAATCGGAGCGGTAGTGGACATCAACCGTTTCGTTAATCGGGCAATGACATAAGTGCCTGGCATTTTCGCCAGGCACTTCAATTTAGGATACGATTCAACCGCTGTTCCAACATTTTCATTCCTTTTCCGCCAGCCTGATAGTGGCGCAACAAACCGGAACGGTCAAATACGTAATACGATGGCACATATTCATTTTCAAATAAATCCGATAAGATAAAATCATTATCCACGTAGATTGGCTGTGTGATTCCTAAATCTTTGGCCACTTGTTCAATCGTTTCCAAATCCTGGTCCTCTTCGGAACGGGGCATATGCACAGCCACAACATTCAATTGATTTTTATACTTTTCCCGAAGCCCGTTAAGATCAGGCATCGCTTCTTTACATATATAACAGCTGACCGACCAGAAATGAATTAACGTCGCTTTTTCCCCCAGCAACTCTTCCTTCGTCACTTTACCATTGATCCAGGTCGTTGCACCACCCAACTCAGGCAATGGTGAACGCAGTTTCATCGATTTCCTCCTTTTATTGATAAATCCCCACATTAATTAATATGGGAAAAAACATCACAAAGTTGATTCGCCTGGACGCCAATTGGCTGGGCATAGGCCTCCCGTTTGAAGCGCCTGCAATACACGCAAAACTTCATCCACATCCCTGCCCACATTGTTGTGATGCACCACTTCATATTGAATTTGGCCCAGAGGATTAATAATGAATAATCCGCGCAATGCGACTCCCTCTTCTTCGATTAACACTCCGTACTCCTTGGCCACAGCATGGGTATGATCTGAAGCCAAAGGATATTTCAGTGTACCGATGCCGTTTTTTGTGCGCTCCGTATTAATCCAGGCAAGGTGGGTATATATGGAATCCGTCGAAACACCAATCACTTCCGCTTCCAATTCCTGAAACTCATCATAACGGTCGCTGATTGCCGTAATTTCAGTCGGACATACGAATGTGAAATCCATTGGATAAAAAAATAAAACTGTCCATTTCCCTTCATTTATAATTTTTTCCAAAGAGACTTTACCAAAGGTTTTGTCCGGCATTACCGCATCCAGTTCAAATAATGGTGCCTGTTTGCCGACTAAACGCTCTGCCATGATTGTTTCCCCCCTTATTGAATAATGAAGGTAATACTTTCCTAATTTTTACACTAACAAATGAATGAATGAATTTCAATTTATTTCACAAAACGTCCTTTATTATCATACTGAAAACCCCATAAAAATATATCTCCACAGAATTGTTCCGTTGCGAATCGGTCCACAAATCAGCTGCTTCTCCAAAGAAGCCTTTTGAAATTGAAATTTTAATAAAAAATGTTGCATTCCCTTTAAAATTCTGTATAATCATTATCTGTAATTGTAAACTTAAAGTTTTGTATTAGTAAACTTTCTTACTGAATGTTTAGGAAAAATAAACCGCTTGTTGCTAAAGAGGAGTTTTACTATATGCAAATTGGAAAGAAAATTAAAGCATTGCGCATTAAAAAAGGGTTGACACAAGAAGAGCTTGGTGAAAGAACAGATTTGACAAAAGGCTATATTTCCCAGCTTGAACGTGATTTAAATTCCCCTTCCATCGACACGCTTTTTACCATTTTAGAAGTGTTGGGTTCAACCCCCAAAGAATTTTTCGATGATGATATGGAAGAACAAAAAGTGGTTTACAGCGAAGAAGACCAAACCTCTTATATAGATGAAGAAAAGAAATACGAAATCAAATGGCTGATTCCCACTTCCAACGATAAAGAAATGGAGCCGGTGATTATCACTTTTCAAAAAGGCGGGGAATATAAACAATTTGAACCTTCCCTTTCGGAAACCTTCATTTATGTTTTGAAGGGGCGGATCCGTGTAGTGCTGGGGGAAGAAGAATTTATTGCAAGCGAAGGAAACTCGGTCTACTATGAAGCTTCTAGCAATCACCAAATTTTTAATGCCAATGATGGTGAGTCACAACTGCTTCTTGTAGCAACAGAATCTTATTTATAGGGTTTAGGAGGCTTGAGTATGGGTAACACAATCATTCAATTTGAAAATGTTTCAAAATCTTATGACGATGGAACAGTCGTACTGAAAAATATCAACTTTGAACTGGAAAAAGGAAAATTTTATACCCTACTGGGGCCATCAGGTTGCGGGAAAACAACCATCCTTCGAATCATCGCGGGTTTCACAGCGCCTTCTAGCGGAAACGTTTACTTTAATGGAAAAAAAATAAACAACGTTCCGGCTCACCAGCGGCAAGTCAACACAGTGTTTCAGGATTATGCACTTTTTCCTCATTTAAATGTTTTTGAAAATGTCGCGTTCGGCTTGCGCATAAAAAAAATGAAAGAAAAAGAAATCCAAGAGCGTGTGAGAGAAGCGCTGAAATTTGTCAACTTGGAAGGATTTGAAAACCGGGAAATATCCGAAATGTCAGGGGGGCAACGACAACGGGTTGCCATTGCCCGGGCCATTGTCAATGATCCGGAAGTGATTTTACTCGATGAACCATTGTCAGCTCTTGATTTAAAATTGCGTTATGAAATGCAATATGAACTCAGGGAATTGCAGCAACGCCTCGGCAAAACCTTTGTGTTTGTCACTCACGATCAAGAAGAGGCGTTGGCCATGTCCGATGAGATTTTTGTTTTGAATGATGGCGAAATTCAACAATCCGGTTCCCCTGTTGATATATACGATGAACCAATCAACCGGTTCGTTGCGGATTTCATTGGAGAATCGAACATCGTTGAGGGAATCATGTTGGAAGACTATAAAGTGCAATTTACCGGAAAAGTATTTGATTGTGTGGATAAAGGGATGAAACCGAACGAAAAAGTGGATATTGTCATCCGCCCGGAAGACTTGGAAATCACTTCCGTCGATAAAGGGAAGCTTGTTGTGACGGTGGATACCCAATTATTCCGAGGCGTGCATTATGAATTATCAACTTATGACAAAGACGGCAATGAATGGCTTGTCCATTCTTTGAAAAAGGCGGAAGTGGGCGAAGAAATCGGCTTATATTTTGAACCGGAAGCAATCCATGTCATGCGTTTGAACGAGACGGAAGAAGAATTCGACAAGCGATTGGAATCCTATGGAGATGATGAGCGGAATGCGTGATCGCGTAGCAAAGGGGCCTCTCATCCCCTATATTCTTTGGATTGTATTCTTCGTCATCGCTCCAATCGCGTTAATCGTCTATTATTCCATGCTCGATTTGAACGGCCATTTCACATTCGAAAACTATAAACGATTCTTTTCGCCTGTTTATCTGAAAATGACATTCACAAGCTTTTTTTACGCCGTTGTGATTACATTCTTTACTTTATTGGTATCTTACCCAACGGCCTACTTTTTGACGAAAACGAAACATAAATATCTTTGGCTGATGTTCATCATCATTCCTTCATGGATCAACCTGCTGTTAAAAACCTATGCATTCATCGGCATCTTCGGTTTATACGGACCGATCAATGCCGTCATCAGCGTGTTTGGTATCGAGCCGAAACAAATCTTGTTTACCGATTTCAGCTTTATCTTTGTGGCTGTGTATATCTTTATTCCATTTATGATTATTCCGATTTTCAACTCCTTGGATAAACTGAATCCATCATTGGTGGATGCGGCAAGGGATTTAGGGGCATCACCATTTACCACTTTCCGCCGCGTCATTTGGCCATTGACGATTGAAGGGGTGAAATCGGGAATCCAGGTGACATTCATCCCTGCCTTGTCGCTCTTTATGATTACGCGCTTAATAGCAGGAAACCAGGTGATTACACTGGGTACAGCCATTGAACAGCAATTCCTTGTGGCGCAGAACTGGGGAATGGGTTCAACGATTGCCGTATTCCTCGTGCTGATCATGTTTGCAAGCATGATTTTTACTGCCAGAACTAGAAAAACTAAAGGAGGCCGCGTATAATGAATAAATTATCAACATCTGCAAAAGTTTATCTGGTTGTCGTATTCATTATATTATACGCGCCTATCTTTTATTTGATTTTCTATTCGTTCAACAGCGGCGGTTCCATGTCCAACTTTGAATCCTTTACATGGGAACATTATAAAGCCGTTTTTGAAGATTCCCGGCTGTTGGTGATTTTGATTAATACGATCATCATCGCTCTGTTGTCGAGCCTGATTTCCACCATTCTCGGCACTTTGGGGGCAATAGGAATCGCATCCATCAAAAGCAGGAAAATGCGGAATACATTGCTTTCATTGAATAACATTTTGATTGTCAGCCCGGATGTTGTCATCGGGGCGAGCTTCTTAATCCTTTTTACAATGATCGGCGTGAAACTTGGGTTTGCATCCGTGTTAATTTCCCATATTGCCTTCAGCATACCGATCGTTGTGCTGATGGTGTTGCCGAAGCTGGCTGAGATGAATCCGAATTTAATTGACGCAGCTCAGGATTTGGGGGCTACGAAAAGGGATGTCATGTATCGCGTGATTATTCCTTACATCAAACCGGGCATTTTTGCCGGCTTCTTTATGGCGCTCACTTATTCGCTCGATGATTTCGCCGTTACATTTTTCGTGACAGGAAACGGATTCACGACATTATCCGTGGAAATCTATTCCATTGCCCGTGTAGGTATTTCGTTGACGGTCAATGCCCTTTCCGGAATTATCTTTATCGTGACGGTGCTGATTGTCATTGGATATTATTTCGTAACCCGCCGCACGAAATTGATCAACGGGGGGGTCGGTAAATTATGAAATCTTTGATCAATATAAGCATTGCCATTTTAATCGTCTGTGCCGGGCTTTATTTTGTCGCTGACCATTTGGAAGCCTCCGGAAGCAAAGGAAGCAAAGACACGATCACAATCTACAACTGGGGTGACTACATCGATCCGGACTTATTGAAACGATTTACCAAAGAAACCGGCATTAAAATCATTTACGAAACGTTTGATTCCAATGAAGCGATGCTCACCAAAATCGAGCAAGGCGGCACAACTTACGATATCGCTGTCCCGTCTGAATATACAATCGAAATGATGATTGAAAAAGACTTGCTTTATCCGATTGATCATTCAAAAATCCCAAATTTAAAATACATCGATCCTTATTATTTGGATTTGCCTTTTGATCCTGGCAATAAATATTCCATCCCTTATTTCTGGGGTACGGTGGGAATCGTTTATAATCCAAACTTGCTCTCCAAACCTTTGACTTTTGAATCTTGGAACGATTTATGGGATCCTTCATTGAAAAACAAAGTATTCTTGGTGGACAGCGCCCGTGAAGTTATGGGAATGGGCTTAAACTCAATGGGGGAATCGTTGAATGCAAAAGATGAAGAACTATTGCAAAAAGCAACAGATAAGCTCATTAAACTCTCTCCAAATATTAAAGGGGTAATCGGCGATGAGATTATTCCGATGATGGAGAATAATGAAGCAGCCGTTGCTCTCACTTGGTCTGGTTCTGCCGCAGATATGATGGCGGAAAACGAAGAATTGGACTATGCGGTGCCGAAAGAAGGTTCCAATTTGTGGTTTGACAACTTTGTCATCCCGAAAACGGCGAAAAATATCGAAGGTGCCCACGCTTTTATTAACTTCATGCTCGACCCGGAAGTGGCTGCCCAAAATGCGGAATATGTAGGATACTCCACACCGAATAAAGCAGCATTAGAAATTATGGATCCGGAAATCGCCAACGATGAGCGCTTCTATCCTCCTGAAGAAATTAAAAACAGATTGGAAGTATATGAAAATCTAGGTTTGGAATGGCTCGGAAAATATAATGAATACTTTTTGCAATTCAAAATGTCCATTAAATAACATCTAAAAATGAAAAGGGTTTTACATAGTCGATACAACGATATGTAAAACCCTTTCTTTTTTATTAACATCTTCATGATCTCATTGAGAGGCCATTGCTTTATACACCGCTTCAATTGCATGAATTTTTGCCGTATCAAATAAAGGCACTTCCGAATCCTCTTGCTTCACTAGTAAACCAATTTCCGTGCATCCCAAAATAATTCCTTCCGCACCTTGTTCAACTAAATTTTGAATCACGTTCTTGAAATAATCTCTTGATGATGGTTGGATTTTGCCTAAACACAATTCTTCATAAATAATCTGATTGATCCTTTTTCTTTCTTCTTCATTCGGCACCAAAACTTTTATTCCGTTTGATTCAATCCGTGATTTATAAAAATCCTGCTTTATCGTGTATGTCCCTCTGGAGGCTTAATCTTTTGATCTGCTCTGCAGTGGCATCCGCAATATGTAAAACGGGGATGTTTATTTTTTCTTCCACATACTCTACCACCTTATGCATCGTATTCGTACAAATGACAATAAAATCCGCCCCCGCTTTTTCCAATGAATAAGCCACATTTCCTAACAGCTTTCCTGCTTCCTCCCACTTGCTTTCCGACTGGAACCGCTCGATTTCCTCAAAATCGACGCTGTATAAAAGACATTTTGCCGAATGCAAACCACCCAATCTTTTCTTCACTTCTTCATTGATGATTCGATAGTATTCAACCGTAGATTCCCAACTCATTCCGCCGATTAGCCCTATTGTTTTCATGTAAGTTCCTCCACTATTTCATTGTCATCAGTTCAGTGAACACTTCATAAAATGCAAAAATTTTGGGAAACAACATTTTGGCATTTTGTATTTTTTTGGATAAATTGATGAAAAAATATTAAAATAAAATTTGCCCGCCAGCATAATCAATGGTTGAACCATTTAATATCTTGCCGTTGGTATCGTTATGTTTATATTTTACAAAAAAATATGTTAAATTAATGTTATTTCAAGTAAATTTCATCTATGTTTTGCCCTTCGCAATATGATAAAATATACTTCATTATTTTGAAAGAACGGTTTTTGAATTGAATGGTAGGTGTGCGTATGTCACAGAACAAGAAAAAATTCATCATCATTATGTTAATGTTTAATTTATTTATCACGATGGGAGGCGTTGGTACAGTTGTTCCGGTATTGCCTTCCTATTTGCAATTATTTGGGGTTGGAGGCACCATTCTCGGATTTTTAATTGCCGATTTTGCCTTTGCCCAATTTATTTTTTCACCGATAGCAGGAAATTTATCGGACCAACACGGAAGAAAAATTTTCATCATTATCGGTCTCATCATTTTTGGTTGTTCCCAAATTATTTTCGGAATGGCAAAAGCGATTGGCATGTTGTTCTTCGCACGCTTTCTTACCGGTACAGGAGCAGCCTTCATCATGCCGCCGGTAATGGCCTATGCTGCGGATATTACCACCATAGAAGAACGCGGGAAAAGTATGGGGCTTTTGGGTGCAGCCATCTCTTTCGGATTTATGATCGGACCGGGAATTGGCGGCTTCCTGGCAAAAGTGAATTTGCATTTCCCTTTCTATTTTGTGGGCGTCGTTGCTCTAATCGCTGCCCTCATCTCGTATATTGTATTACCGAATATTAAATTGCGGCCGACTCAAGAAAGAATTCCGGCAAACAGAGAAAATTTCTTTAAACAATTAGCCCGCTCCATACATACTTCCTATTTCGTCATGTTGATCGTCGTGTTCGTATTCAGTTTCGGCATCGCCAATTTCCAATCCACCCTGTCCATGTATTTATCGGAGAAGTTTGATTATACACCAATGGATATCGCGATTGTGATGACGATTGGCGGATTTCTTGGCGTCATCTTGCAATTGTTCATTGTCGATCAATTATTCAAACGCTTTGGAGAAATGAAAGTCATTTTAGTCAATTTAATCATCGCGGCCATATCGATGATTGGCATGGTGTATGTCAGCGGATTCTTCCTTATTTTGTTGGTTGCATCAGTCTTTCAAATCGCCACTACCTTTATCCGGCCAGCCGTTAACACATTGATTTCAAAACTGGCAGGAAACGAGCAGGGATATGCAGCCGGCATGAATAATGCCTATATGAGTTTGGGCAATATGATCGGCCCGGCCCTTGCCGGCGTACTCCTTGAATGGAAGCTGTCTTCCCCATTTATTTTCGGTGCAATGATTTTATTCGGCTGCTACCTCTTGGCCCATCTTTGGACCGTCAAAAAAGCGCCGCAATTATTGAAAACAACAAATGAATAAAATCGTGGGCGGATGGACGCTTGCTTTCCATCCGCCCTTTTTATCTTTGGGGATAAGTTTTTTGAATATATTCAATGGAATGAATAGATGTAGTATAGATTTATGGACACAACTTGGTTAAGTCATTAATATTAAACTAACGAAAGGTTGTGTCCGAATCATGAGTCAAAAACGGTATAATCAAGAATTTAAACAAACAGTAGTTGAGCTT